>JAQUMP010000177.1 GCA_028718065.1 Chitinivibrionales bacterium
TTACCACCATGCGTCCGGTTTTGGGGTGCACGGCGAACTGGATGTTGGAGCCGCCGGTTTCCACGCCGATGGCGCGGATAATGGCGATGGAGGCGTCGCGCATGAGCTGGTATTGGACGTCGGTAAGGGTCTGCGCCGGAGCCACCGTAATGGAGTCGCCGGTATGAATGCCCATGGGATCGAGATTTTCGATGGAGCAGATAATCACGACATTATCGGCTTTGTCGCGCATGATTTCGAGTTCGTATTCTTTCCAGCCGATCACCGATTCTTCGATTAAAATTTCGTTGACGCGACTGGAATGCAGGCCGAGCAGCGCGGCGGCCTCGAAGTCATCGCGCGTAAAAACGATCCCGCCGCCCGTGCCGCCTAAAGTAAAGCTGGGCCGTATTATTAAAGGAAAACCGATGTCGGCCGCGATTTTCCAGGCTTCTTCTATATTATAGGCGAAGGCGCCGCGCGGCAGATCCAACCCGATGCGCTGCATGGTTTCTTTAAAATCGCTGCGATCTTCGGCGCGCCGGATGGCCTCCTGGTCGGCGCCGATTAATTGCACGTTATATTTGTGCAGCACGCCGGTTTCGGCCAGTTCCATGGCCGCATTGAGGCCGGTCTGGCCGCCCATGGTCGGCAGGATGGCGTCGGGCTGCTCGCGCTGGATGATTTTTTCCAGGATTTCCACGGTGATGGGTTCGATATACGTGCGGTCGGCCACGAGCGGATCGGTCATGATCGTGGCCGGGTTGGAATTGACAAGTACGACCGTAAAACCCTCTTCGCGCAGCGCCTTGCAGGCCTGCGTACCGGAATAGTCGAATTCGCAGGCCTGGCCGATAACGATCGGTCCGGAGCCGATGATTAAAATTTTGTGTATATCCGTTCTTTTGGGCATAAGTAAAGTTAGAGCGCTAACTCTTTTCCATCATGGTGATAAATTGTTGAAACAAATACTGCGAATCGTGCGGCCCGGGCGATGCTTCGGGATGATACTGCACGCTAAAGCAGCGCTTTTGTAAATCGGCCAATCCTTCGCAGGTGTGGTCGTTAAGGTTCTCGTGTGTCAAGGTTGCGCCGTCCGCCAAGCTGCTGAGATCGGCGCAGAAGCCGTGGTTTTGGGCGGTAATTTCGATGGCGCCGGATGCGCAGTTTTTTACCGGATGGTTGGCGCCGCGGTGGCCGAACTTGAGCTTGTAGGTTTTTCCGCCGAGGGCCAGGGCCAGAAGCTGGTGCCCCAGGCAAATCCCGAAGATGGGCACACGCCCCACTAATTTACCGATAGTTTTAATGGCATAGGTAACGGCGGCGGGATCGCCGGGACCGTTGGAAAGAAAAACCCCGTCGGGATTTTCTTTAAGGACCGCTTCCGCCGGCGTATTTGCCGGCACGACCTTTACGGCGCAGCCGTGCGCTTGCAGCAGGCGCAGAATATTGTATTTAATGCCAAAGTCAAAGGCCACCACATTAAAGCGGACCGGAACGTCTGGCCGGGGAGAAATATCGTCCCAATTGTAGGACGCATCGCAGGTGACGTTCTTGACAATGTCAACACCCACCAGTCCTACCCAGGCGCGCGCTTTTTGCACGAGGGCGGCTTCGTTAAGATTGTCGCCTGCGGCAATGCAGCCCTTCATGGCGCCGGCAACGCGGATATGCCGGGTGAGCGCGCGGGTGTCGATTCCTTCGATGGCAACGATTTTATATTCTTTCAGGTAATCGGCGATAGTTTTTTCCGAAGTAAAATTAGAGGGGTAGCGGCAGGCTTCTTTGACGATAAAACCCGCCACCTGGACCTTTTTAGACTCAACGGCAAGGCTATTGCAGCCATAATTGCCGATGAGAGGATAGGTCATGGTTACAATTTGTTGGCAGTAGGATGGATCGGTCAGGATTTCCTGATATCCCATCATGCTTGTATTAAAAACAACCTCGCCGACGGATAGCCCCTCGCTGCCAAATGACTGGCCCTTAAAAACTGTTCCATCTTCAAGCGCCACATAGCCTTTCACGCAATACCCCGCAAACTTTTAAGCTATAGTTCCCGGTATAAAAAAAAAGATACCTGTCCTTTGGGGGACAGGTATCTTTTTATGAAGACAGGTTGCTTCATGTTGATTCTAAGGTAAAACAAAAAATTTGAGTATTTTATGGTTATTCATGAGAAGAAGGTCCCGGCGATTTTTTGATCTGCAAGAAAATAGTGTTTTGCGGGAGAACAGTCAAGCAGATTGCGCGTTCATTTATTCATTTAAATAACCCGATGTTTCCAATAGTCGGGGCTGCGATGGAGTTCCATTACTGCCAGGATTAAAATGCTGTTATTTAGTGCATTCATAGAGCAAACCGTACGGAAATCTATGTGTCATACAACGACGAATACTTTTATCGATGGTCGGCCAAGCGGAAGGAAAGGCGATGATTCTGTCCATTGCCGAGAAAACTTCCAACGCAAAATCATAGCCCAGGGATTCTTTGCAGTTCTCGTAGTAGTCAATTTCCCGAAGGAATTCCTCTTCTGCTTCGGGATGAAACGAAATATTCATTTTTCGAACCGCTTTTGTATTTTTTTGAACACCTCTTTGCCTGGAATTGCCTTGACTTTACCGGTCTTAATTTCATTCAAACGCCTTTGAGCGACCGTAATCCATTGCTTGTCAATTTGAGGGTCAGGAGCGTTTAATGTTTTTAGTAATGAATCCGCTAGACTAGCACGATCTTCAACAGGAAGAGTCTCCGCTTCATGCAAAAGTTCTTGAGTGGTAAGCATGTATAACTCCTCTTTTTTAAAAACAGTCTTTTCCTTAATTCACAAAATAAAAATATATTTCGCACCGCATAGGTGTTTCGGGTCGCGGCTTGGAATTATGATAAAATTCGACTATGTCAAGTCGGACCAGGAGCCGAATCGTTTTTTTAGGTCAGTTAGGCCACATCTCTGCGTCAGTTTTTTATTCCAGCGACCTTTTTAGCTATTGGGAATGGTATTTAAAATTATTTTTCTCATTTTTACTCTAAAATTATCCCATATTTCTGAATCCCATTCTTTGAACCGGAGATTATCGCAATAATCTTTCAATGATAATTCTAACCTTTCGCCAAACAAAACTGCGTCAATTGTATTTTCCTTAAACAAAGCGATTCCTTCTCTGGATATTTTCCATCCACCAATTGTTTCGCCTTGGTGCAAAATTCCACAACGGATTTGTTTGTAAAATTTGCCCCCGAGGTCTTTTAATTCTTTAAAATGAGGATTATTAGTAAAAAACTGCTTAAACGCTTTTTCGGACTTTTTATCTGAGTCACCCCAGCCATTTTTAAAAGATTGTAATGTTTCGATAAGGAGACAATATGTTGCCATCATTGCAAAGCCATTTTTGTTTTTCTTTTTAAAATCATCACTTTCAAATTTAAATGGATTGATATATCGGCTGTGCAGCCTTTGAAAGAGAAAGCTGGATATTTTGTCTTTGTCTTTATTTTCCAGATAAGTTTTGTAGTCTAAAACTGTTATCCTAATAATTTTTTCTTTACCTTCATCCCAGTAGCTGGCCAGTTCCACTTTGTCATAATCCATAATTAGAAATAGGTCCTTGTTCAAGGGAAAGTTTTTTTTCTATTTTGTCTAACGCGAGCTAACAGGTTTGCTGCAATCACGAATATAACCTTTACTTTGCTGTTATTTTTGAAGCGTATGCAATTCCATTTACATCGATATTACGCTTAATAATAAAAGCATTAGCAGGTGCAACCGGTTTATTATCTCGAATAGGAAGTTTTTGTCCGCTAAAATTGAAATAGTCTGTGCGTATGATTTTGATATTCTTGGCTGCTTGATTTAAAGACACATGATATTTAACTGCTACCATTTCTGAAAGCGGCCGGCGCCATAGCCCGCCATCAGTTCCGGCAAAAATATTTTTATCGCTTGAGGCAAGAGACCAGATATTTGTATTTGTAAGACCATCACTGACCGAAGTCCAACTTGTCCCATTATCGGTGGACAGGAAAACCCCGCTGCCCGTTACACCCGCAAATATATTATTGCCACTCACGGCCAAAGCATAGGTATATGCTTTACTATTAGAGAATATGCTATTCCAATTTGCACCATTATTGGTAGAAAGAAAAATGCTGCCACCACCGGCATCAGATGCCCCAGCAAAGATGTTGTTTCCTTTCACGGCAAGAGACATGATTCCTTTATTTGTGAGTCCGCTATTGGCCGAATTCCAATTTGTGCCATTATTGGAAGAAAGATAAACGCCATCAAGCACCGTCCCGGCAAAAATACTTTTTCCGCTGATTGCCAAAGAATAGACCTCATCATATGTAGTGCCATAAATATAAGGAATTCCGGAGCTTACTTGAGTCCAGCTTACTCCATTATTGGTTGACAGAAAAACACCAGCTGGCCCTCCGGCAAAGACGTTACTGCCACTCACAGCCAGGGAGTAAACAAGCCTATTCGTAAGTCCGTTATTGCCTGGATTCCAATTTATGCCATTATTGGTAGAAAGGTAAACACCAGCTCCGACAACCGTTCCCGCAAATATGCCGTAGGTACTTGCTGCAAGAGCCCGGATATCACCAATCGAGGTATAAGTATTATTCGTAATTCCATTATTGACCTGTGTCCAAATCGTGCCATTATCTGTTGAAAGGTATATTCCGGCACCCGAGCCGCCAGTCCCGGCAAAAATATTGTTGCCACTTATTGCAAGGGAGTAAACAAAATCATTCATTGGACCGACTTTCGTCCACAAAGCGCTTACCGAATGCGTAAATAAAATCAGCAACCCGATACCAAACGAAAGCTGTTTCAGATTATTTTTCATATCCTGCCCCTGGTAGTAATAGGAATCCTGCGCTTATTGCACAATCGTGTCTATTTTCTTGAAACAAAAAAGCCACGTATTATTAGTTTCTCGATAGCCGCAGAAACTACCACGCCAGCATAGCAATTTTTTTGCGATAGTCAAGTGTTAAACGAAAATGCTCAAGGAAATCCTCGACACCGAGAAGGAGTGGGCATTCATTGTGCTCAATGCAATCAATAAGGCTTTTCTTAGATTGCCACACAATCTTGCCCGGTTGGGTTGGATGCATGAGCGAAATGATAAAGCTATGTTTCCATGTTCGGACGGTGCGGCCTTCGACGCCTTTGGTTATAGAAGACTTAACGCTCAGGCCGGTGAGGTGATGCCCCAGAATGTCGGCGACAGTTGCACTGAACAAACAGGAATCCGCGCCGGTATCGATAAGGCAATACCACTCGATGGATTTATTTTCTTTTGGATTGGTAATTTTTATTGGAAGATATGGTCCGGCTGACCGGCCGGGCGGCTCAAAGAATGGATATTTAAACTGGTGAGACGGCATCAGAAAACGTATTTCTTGCCTTCGGACGGCACAAACGCCATCGTAAAAGCAATACCTGTTTTCTCCGCTTTTTTATAAACGCTGTTCGCAGTTCTACCTTCCGCTATTACTTTGCCTTTATGGGCCCGGTCGATAGCGATGAATCGAAAAGCGCGAGAACGGGTACTCATGCGTATTGTTTTTGGCATATTCATCTCTACCGCAAAGCTATCTGCGGATTCTTAGTACTTAAAATAGGTGTTCAAGGATTGCTAATCAAGAAAAATGGCAAATGCTTATTTCCCGCTTTCCCACTGCCAATAATATCCATCGCTCACCGCGGTTATAGTTCCTTGCTGCGAAGTCTGCATGATCGTTACGCCCTGTTCAAAAAGCAGATCGAGCATCGCGCTTGCCGGAAGGTTATAAGGATTATTCAAGCCGCAGGAAATAATGGCCCTTTGCGGATGAACGTAGCCGAAAAAAAGCGGCTCCACCGACCCGGCGCTGCCGTGATGCGGCGCGACCATAAAATCGGCCGCAAGATCATAGCCGAACCCAAGGGCCAGATTTTTTTCGGCGATGGAATCGATATCCGAGGTAATAATAAGCGAGCTGTTTTGATACCGCACCAGAAAACAGAGGCTGTATCGGTTTTTTAACGAATCCGCGAGCGGGATGTTTAGCCCCAGGTTTTTGGGAGGCCAGAGGCAGGTGATATTTACTTTGTCAAGTAGTGCAAGCGTGTCGCCCTGCGCAATGGTCCGGAAAAATATCATGTTTTTCCAGATTCCCCCGTTATTTCGAATAAGGGTTGAATCTTCGTAGGGGCTGATCAAGATCAGCCCCGTAAAATTCAACGACGACGGCAGCGCTATGAGATTTCCATAATGGTCCGCATGCGTATGCGAAATAATAATCGCGGCCAGCGCCGGAGTCCCTGCCGCAGCGTAGCCCGATTGCCAGGCCGCTGCGGCGCCGGTGTCGCCAATGTCCCAGGCTACTGCGCGATTTTGGGCCACGCCCAATTGGGCCAGCCCCTGACCGATGTTGAGCACGCGGAACGTAAAGGACGTGTCGCTGCCGACCGATTGCGGGTTGCTGCAGAAGATGCACCCGCAGAGCGCAAAAGCCGCGATGCCGTTACAAACTATACGAAGCATTAAGCCCAATATAATATCCTTGATTAACGGAAGAAATCACGGGGACTTCGATCCGTAAAATCGTTTCCGTTTTTTGGTAACAAGATAACGTTTGCCGCAGGCCGAGCGCGAATGTTTTGGACGAACGCGAAGCATAGGAAGCGCAGGCAAGCGGCGCGATCGCCAAACCGGGCAGACAGCGCCAGTCAAGCAAAATTGCACCATCGTAGGAGGTATAATTGGTATAGGTATTCAAAGCGCGTAGCGTGCATTCCAGATTGGTGTGGCGTGTAAGGCCAGGTTTGCCGAAAAGCCGGAGCCGCTGTTTTTGATATTTTTGCAGAAATGAGTTGTTTAAATTATAGCCGACATTATACCAAAACGGTTTTATACCGCAAATCAAGACGCCGGCCTCCTGCGCATCGGCCAAGGGGCCGTAAAAGTAAACAAGCGTGGGTTGGACCGAAATTCCGCACTGCATTTT
>JAQUMP010000178.1 GCA_028718065.1 Chitinivibrionales bacterium
GCTGCGGGGCCCGCAGTCCGTCCGACATCGTTTACCGGAAGGCCGTCGCCGACGCCTGGGGCAAGGGCAAGGCTTTGGACATGCTGGCCACGGTCGACAAGCGGGATGCCACGTGGACCGGCAACGAGGGAGTGGTCACAACGATCCTGGATAAGTCCAAGCTCACGGTTGATGTCCGGAACAGCGTGGCGGTGGTGTGCGGCCCGCCGATCATGATGAAATTCGGGACCTTAAAACTTCTTGAACTGGGATATAAACCGGCCGGTATATATTTGTCCATGGAAAAAAACATGAGCTGCGGCATCGGTAAATGCGGTCACTGTCGCATTGGCCCCTATTATGCATGCAAGGACGGCCCGGTATTTTCGTACGACCTTATTAAAAACGAATCCAAAATATTCGACTGATTATGGCAAAACATTTATTCATCGATATTACCAAATGCGACGAGTGCGGCGACTGCACGGTCAAGTGCGGCTATTTTTACCAGCCGCAGGTCAGCGACCACGGCGTGATTGCCTTGCGCGAGCTTATTGCCTACGCGCTCATCTGCCGGCGCTGCGAAAATCCGAGTTGCGTGGCCGCCTGCCGTTTCAGCGCGCTCGAACGTCAGCAAAGCGGGATCTTGGAGCGCTATAACATGCGCTGTGTGAGTTGTAAATGTTGCAGCCAGGCCTGCCCCTTCGGCACGATTTATCCGGAAGTCATACCTTTTTACGCGGTGCAATGCGATTATTGCATGCAGAAGTTATCGTCCGGGGATTTAAGTTGCTTGTCGGGATGCGCAAAACAGGCCATAGAATATAAAGAGGTGGAAGAATCGGCGAAAGAGGGAATCTTTAAGGTTAACGATTTCCTGTTTGCAAAATCTCCTAAGTGGGTAAAGGAAAATATTTAGGATTTTTGGGTCTGACGGCGTAGCCCGCTTGGCAGCTTCTTGCCAAGCAATAATCAGCGTGTCAGCGGGCACGCATAAGCGTTTTTTAAGAGAAAAGATTTAAAAAGAATTAATAAAAATGGATTATTTAATCCTAATTTTTCAACTGATAATTTTTCCAGGATTTCTGTTTACCGCAGTAATCGGGCTTGTTATTAGTTGGGTTGATCGCAAAGTAACGGCCAAAGTGCAAATGCGCGTGGGGCCGCCGCTCTTGCAGCCGTTTTACGATATCCTTAAATACATGATAAAAGAAACCTGCGTGCCCGAGGGCGCATCCAAGATTTTCTTTTTAAGCGCGCCGCTTTTTGGGTTCGCGGCGGTAAACGTTGCCGCACTCATTGTCTGGCAGTCGATCATACACCCGCAGGCTGCCTTTATGGGCGACCTGGTGGTTGTGCTTTACCTTTTAACAGTACCGGCATTATCCCTTGTTTTAGGATCTTTCGCTTCAAAAAATCCACTGGCATCCATCGGCGGAAGCCGCGAAATTAAACTCATCATGGCCTATGAATTGCCCTTTTTACTGGCGGTTTTAGTGCCGGTTATAAAGACTCACAGCATCCGACTTGCCGACATTCTCGGCGCCCAGGCAGCGGTTTTAGCACCTTCGGGCATTCTTGCATTGGTCGTGGCTATCGTGGTTATGCAGGCCAAGCTTGCGCTTGTGCCGTTTGACTGCTCGGAAGCGGAAACCGAGCTTACGGGAGGTGCGCTGATAGAATACAGCGGCCCGGCGCTCGGCATGTATAAGCTTACGCGGGTGATGCTTTGGGTGGTCATGCCGCTTTTTGTGATGGTTGTCCTGCTCGGCGGAATAAATCTTAATAACGGTTGGCAGGGGATTTTAGCGGGGATCGGCAAATATGTCGGCCTGGTTGTTGTCGCGGTTTTAATCCGCAACACCGCGCCGCGGGTTCGCATCGATCAAGCCGTGCGCTTTTTCTGGGGCAAAGTTACCTTCGTGGCCGTGGCTGCCGCGATACTTGCTCTTATGGGATATTAATACATGAGCTTTGCAACGTCCATACTTACCAAATCGCTGAACGTATTCCATTGCGCGGGCAGTCCCTGCAACAACTGCGATATTGAGCTTTTGGATACGCTTACGCCGCGCTACGACCTGGAGCGTTTTGGTATTACCTTGGTCGGCAGCATCCGACACGCCGATGTAATTATGTTATCCGGAGTATTCAATACCAAGGCGCTTATCCGCGCCAAGCGCGTTTACGAGCAGGCGCCAAAGCCGATTCTGGTTATCGCGCTCGGCAATTGCGCCTGCACCGGCAATATTTTTATTGAATCCTATAATCTC
Source organism: Chitinivibrionales bacterium (assembly GCA_028718065.1). GTDB lineage: Bacteria > Fibrobacterota > Chitinivibrionia > Chitinivibrionales > FEN-1185 > JAQUMP01. Next base: position 2,253 of record JAQUMP010000178.1, read on the forward strand.
GATGCTCCTGTCGGTAAACATATTCCGGTTGATATTCTCGTGCCGGGTTGTCCGCCCAAACCCGAAGCCATGATCGCGGCCGTGGCCAAGCTGATCGCCAAATTAAAAGGAAAGTAACCGTGGTTCTTACGTCACGCAACGAAGTCCTGCAAAATCTGCGCGAGCGCCTGGGGAATAAAATCGTCTCGGTATTCGAGAAAAACGAGCGCCGCATTTATATCGAGGTCGCGCCGCAGGACATTGTGGAAACGACCAAAGTCATTTTCCGTGATTATGAGGCGCGTTTACAAACAGCAAGCGGTGTTGATACGCCCGACAAAATCGACATTTACTATCATTGGGCATTCGACCGGGCCAACTGTCTGGTCACGATAATCGTAAAGCTCGACCGGCAAAAACCGGTGATCGATTCCATTGCACCGCTCTGCATGGGCGCCGAATGGATCGAGCGCGAAATGTGGGAGCTTTTAGGCGTTACTTTTAACAATCACCCGGACATGCGTCATTTGCTGCTCATGGACGAATGGCCCGAAGGACAATATCCGTTGCGCCGGGATTTCCGGTTGCCGAAGAAAAACTCACCCCTTAATCCCCTCTCTTAAAAGAGAGGGGAAACGGCGAAGCCGAGAGGTGAGTTGGGTAATTAAGAATTTGTAATTTTAGTTTAGGATAAATTTTCCTATGTCAAAAAAGACCATTATTCCCATTGGGCCATACCACCCGCTGCAAGAAGAGCCGGAGTTCTTCAAGCTGCATGTCGACGGCGAAACCGTGGTCAAGGTCGATATCGAACTCGGATACAACCACCGCGGCGTGGAAAAACTCGCGGAAAGCAAAACCTTCGAACAGGCGGTTTACTTTGTGGAACGCATTTGCGGCATCTGTTCCACCTCGCATCCCATCGCCTGCTGCCAGGCCATCGAAGACGCCGGCGAGGTAAAAGTGCCGGAACGCGCGCTGTATATCCGCTCGATCATCGGCGAACTGGAGCGTCTGCATTCACACCTGCTCTGGCTTGGCCTGGCGGGTCACTTTTTGGGATTTAACACGGTTTGGATGTGGGTCTGGCGTTACCGCGAAGATGTTATAAATTGTCTTGAGATCATCACGGGCAACCGCAACCATTATTGCATGATGAAACCGGGCGGCGTGCGCCGCGACATCAAGGGCGAAGATATCCCGACCATTTTAGGCGTCCTTAACGGCCTTAAAAAACCGCTCGATCTCTTTTACAAAACGGTAAACCAGGACCCGGTGCTTCAGGCGCGCACCAGGAATGTAGGCATCCTTACCCGTCAGAATATTATCGATTATTGCGGCGTAGGGCCGTTGGCGCGCGCTTCGGGCGTGGCCATCGACGTTCGCAAAGACCATCCGCACGCCGCCTATGGCATGGTCGATTTTAAAGTAATCACCACGACCAAGGGCGACGTTTTTGACAAAGTCGATGTGCGCATCCTGGAAATGTTCGAATCCGTCAGCATTATCAAGCAGTGTCTGGAAGCGCTCAAGAAAACGCCGGGCCCCATCGACGCCAACCCCGCGGTCATTAAAGCCGGGGACGGCATCGGTCATTACGAAGCGCCCCGCGGCGAGGTAATTCATTATATCCGCAGCGACGGTTCCAACCGGCCCGCGCGCCATAAAATCCGCGCGCCAAGCTATGTGAACGTGGCCACCAACCGCACGGCCGTGGTGGGCCAATCCATTGCCGATGCCACCATCATCCTGGGCGCGGTTGACCCGTGCTATTGCTGCACCGAACGCATGGCCGCGATTCGTGTTGACAATGGCGAAAAAACATTGACGGCCGACGACCTTATTAAACTTTCGTGGGATAAAACCTCCCGCCTCCGCAAAGAACTGGGAGCGGCCGGTCCGGTGTTGCCGCTTGATTAACGATATGGAGTTTCCGGCATGATTGACGTTAGCATGCATTCAATAATTTTGCCTCTGGCGTTCCCGCTCATTGCAGGCCTTTTATGCCTGTTTGTGCCGCGCCGCGCCGGGCAGTTTGCCGCCTATATCGCGCTTATCGCCATGGCCGTTATGATTGTGTTGTGCTGGCCGCTGCTCACCGCCGCCCCGCAAATCTACGACGTAAACCGCTGGATCCATTTAAAACTCGATGCGCTCAACCGCTTTTTTATCGTGGCAACCGTTTTTTTCGGGCTGATCGTTACGGTTTATTCGCTTGGTTTCATGAAGGGGAAAGTCCGCCTGGGAGAATATTACGGCTACCTGCTCTGGACCGTGGGTTTTTCCCTGATCGCGCTTCTGGCAAACGAGTTTATCCTGCTGCTCATCGCCTGGGGTTTTTTGGGGCTGCTGCTCTATATGCTTGTGGGCATCGGCGGGTTTTCCGCCGCGGGCGCCGCTAAAAAAAGCATGATTATCATCGGCGGTTCGGATGCGGTTTTTATTTTCGGCATCGCTCTTTTCTGGCAACTAACGGGCACGACCCGGCTCGATAATGCGCCGATCATGCTGCACGGCGCGCGGGCAACTATCGCATTTTTTGCAATCATTATTGCCGCCTTTGCCAAGGCCGGGGCAATGCCGCTGCATACCTGGGTCCCCGAAGCCGGCAAACACGGCCCCGCTTCGGTGGCCGCGTTCCTGCCCGCCTCGCTTGACAAACTGCTGGGCATTTACCTCGTAACGCGGGCAACAACCGGCCTGTTTGTTTTGGGCGGCCATTTTCATACCCTGATAATGTTTCTGGGCGCGGCCACCATCATTTGCGCCGTAATGATGGCCCTGATTCAGCACGATATGAAGCGGCTGCTCAGTTATCATGCCGTAAGCCAGGTCGGCTATATGATCCTTGGCATCGGCACCGGCACGGCGCTCGGCATTGCCGGCGGCCTCTTTCACATGCTCAACAATGCGCTTTACAAATCGGCACTTTTTCTGGGAGCCGGCGCGGTGGAAAGCAAAACCGGCACCACAGACCTGGACCATCTCGGCGGGCTCGCCAAAACCATGCCGATTACTTTTTTAGTGTGCTTGGTGGCTTCGCTTTCCATTTCCGGCATTCCGCCGCTTAACGGGTTTGCCTCCAAATGGATGATCTACCAGGGCATTGTGGAATACGGCAAAAACGGTTCCTGGACCTGGATCGTCTGGCTCATCGTCGCCATGCTCGGTTCGGCGCTCACGCTCGCAAGCTTTGTCAAAGTGCTGCATGCTGTTTTTCTTTGTAAAGCATCTCCGGAAGTTAAACGAAAAAACATTACCGAAGTGGGCCCGGGCATGTGGCTGCCCATGGCGGCACTGGCGGTTATATGCATAATTACCGGCATATTCGCGACCCGGCTCCCCTTGCGCTATTGCATTTTTCCGGCCGTGCCCGGCTCGGATGCCTTTGCCGGCACATGGTGGGCCGGCCCGGCCACTATCGCGCTGGTGGCGGCATTTATCATCGGCGGCGTTATTTATTTAATCAGCAGCGTCCGTAAAGCGCGCACCTGCCCCACCTATATCGGCGGCGAAATCATGGATACCGCCGTCATATCTGATTTGCCGCAGGGCAAGGAACGTTCCGTGGAAGTAACCGGCACCGCCTTTTACCTTACCATCCGGGAGTTGCCTGTTATAAAAAGCTTTTATTCCTTAGCCGATAAAAAAATGTTCGACCCATACGATCTTGGCGCAAAAATCGTTTTTTACGGCGTCGGCATATTGCGCAAGGCGCACAACGGCGTTTTGCCGCTCTATTTAACCTGGTTCCTGGCGGGCGCGCTGTTGGTACTTGGATTCGTGCTTACTGTTCCGCTCAAGTAAACGGAAAACCTTATGGACATTACACTTTATTTGCACATTCTGCTGTTTTTAATGATCGTCGGCGCACTCATTGCCGTGGAAACGTCGAATCTGCTTTCGTCCATTATTTCGCTTGGGGCCATCGGATTCTTGCTTTCCATCAGTTTTCTTCTGCTGGGAGCGCCGGAAATCGCCATTACCCAGATCGTGGTCGAAATTCTGGTGCTTATTATTTTAATCCGCGCCACCATTAATCGCGACCTTACCGCCATTTCCGGCGACCGCGAGTTCATGGGATTGCTCGTGACCGTTGCCATGATTTTTGTGCTTTCGCTCATGGTGCTGCGGGTGAGCCACCATTTCCCCCTTTTCGGGCACTCGGTGCTCGATCGCATACCCGACGCGCCTTCGCATTACTATATTGCCGAAGGCCGGGCAAGGACCGGTTCGGACAATATCATCGAATCGATCATCCTTAACTTTCGCGCCTACGATACCGTTGGAGAAATCGCCGTACTTTTTTGCGCGATCGTTGGCGCCCTCGCGCTTTTGCGCCGCAAGGGCCGCAGACACGGCGCCACGCCCGATTCCGGGGTTGACTCTTACGAAAGCCCTCAAAGCCCCCAGGGCATGAGCATGCTCGTTAAAACCGCGACGCGCTGGCTTAAAGGCTTTATCATGCTCTTTGGGATTTACCTGATATTAAACGGCCACAACTCTCCGGGCGGCGGCTTTACCGGCGGCGTTATTATCGCCTGTTCGCTCGTGCTTATAACCCTTGCCGAAGGCCAGAAACGTCTGCGGGTAAAACAGATGCTGCTGGCTACGGTATTGGCCAGTCTGGGCGCGCTTATTTTTCTGGGCCTGGCGGTTTTTGACCAAACCCGGATCGGCTTTGCATTTAAGAATTTTATCGCCCTGCAAACGATCCAGCACCCGGGGGTGTTCATTTTAAGCAC
>JAQUMP010000179.1 GCA_028718065.1 Chitinivibrionales bacterium
CGGCGAACTTTCCACCGCCGAGCAGGTGGTTATTTCCCGCGCGATTTTTGTTAACGGCCTTTTTTCGCTTAAAGCAATTGATTCGGTCAATAGTTTCGGCGCGTATCGGGCCGAAGCGGCCTATACCCAGAGCCATCTGGCGGTATTGTTTTTAATTGACAAATACGGAATGAGCGTACTACCCACGGTCCTGAGCGCCGGCAGTGCTGCGGGGAATTTCTGGGGCGGCATGAATGCGGCTCTGGTGCTTTCCCCAAAGGAATTCGAATTGGCCTATAAGATTTATCTCAACGAAAAATATCATTTTGTTTTTATCTTCGCCGACGGCTATTTGTTCTGGGTCGGTATTGTAGTCCTCTTTTTGGTTGGACTGATAATTACGCTCAAAAAGAACAAAAAAAGACGGGAGAAATTAGAGCGGCAGGAAGAGCAGGACGATTTGGAACGGCAAAGACAGAAAGAGCAGACGGAAAATAACAAGGCAATCAATGAAGCGGACGGCCGGAGCGAAGAAAATTTGTAGGCAATTCCACCTCGCCTGGGCCGGACCAATAATCAAACAGGTTTAAGCCGGCAGAACGGTCGAGACCTCCTCGGCAGGATTGATCATTGCCGCTTCGGCCGCAGGTTGTTTTGCGGCAGCAGGCGCCCGGAGCGCAAAGGTCGTGGCAGCTGCAAGCACCAGCAGGACCGACGCGCCATAATAAGCAAAATTATAGGAATGGTAAAGATCATAAAGCCTGCCGGCGCCAAGCGCCAGCATGAACCCACCCATACCCCAAGCCGTAAAAACAAGGCCATAATTAACGCCGAAATTCTTGAGACCGTAATAATCCTTTACGATTGAGGGGAACAGCGACAGGTTGGCGCCGTAGTTTGCGCCTATGAGCGCGGAGATAAGCGCCAGAACAGGAACGCTTCCCAGAAAGGTTCCGGTTGTCGAACGCGACAGCAGAAACACCATGATCGCTTGACACACAAAACAGATTAACATTGTTTTTTGCCTGCCCATTTTATCCGAAACGCTGCCCGCGATGATGCGCCCCGCTCCATTGCCGATAGCCAGGACCGCGACAAGCATAAACCCAAGATTAATGCCGACCTGCTGTTTGGCGATGGCGGCGAGTTTGGAAATAATCATAAGCCCCGCGCCTGCCCCGCAGGCATACATGAACCACAGAATATAGAATTGCGACGTCTTGAGCATGTCCTTGGGCGACACATCATCATGCCGCGTAATTTTGGGTTTAAACACCTCCGCAGGACCCAGTCTCTTGGAAAATTGAAGGACTTTATGCGGCACGCGAAGGAATTGCGCCAATCCCACAACCATAATAAAAAATGCTATGCCGAGTATAAGAATTGTCTTTTGCAAACCCTGTGTTCCGATGAGCCACTGCGCGAGAGGCGCCACATATACCGAGGCAAGCCCAAACCCGGAAACAACAATGCCGGTAATCAACCCGGTCTTGGCCGAAGGGAACCATTTAACGGCTGGTGGCGTAGCGGAGGCATAACCGAACCCGATTCCCGCCCCGGCCAAAACCCCAAAACCAACCATAAAGCCGATAAGCGAAGTTGTAAGGCTGGCTATTATCAGGCCAACACCGACGAGCAGGCCTCCAATTGTTGCGGTTATCCGGGGTCCTATTTTGTCTTGAAGGCGGCCGCCTAAAACCATAAAAATCGAGAATACCAGACAGGCGATGGAATAGGGCCAGGATTTGTCGGCTTCACCCCACCCCCATGATGCGGGAATACCTTTGCTGATAACGCTCCAGGAATAGAGTACGCCAAGAGCAAGGTTTATACCCAGCGCCGAAAAAGTAACGGTCCACCCGGAAACTGAGATCGAACGCTCTTCCGATGATTGTGTTTTCCGGCTCACAGGGGCTCTCCTTACGATTGGTTTATAACATCAAATTTATTGTTACAAAATTCACAACTTTTAAATATACACTATTATTCGGTTTAAATCAAGCGATCAGAGATCCCAAAGACATCGCTTTAGTTTTTCGTGCGTAAACCGATATTATAGAATATGGATCAAAGCTCTTTCCCCTCTCTCTTTTATCCCCAAAAGATCATTTTGGAATTTACCTTGCAATGCAATTTAAAATGCGCCTATTGCAATTATACCACGTCGCAATACCGGGCGCCGGGCAAAGAAATCGACCCCCTGGCTCTGGAGGCGATAATAAATGATATCATCGAGCATAAACCTTCGGGCGTCTGCGTTACGGGACGCGGCGAGACTACCCTGTATAAAAATTGGCATCGCTGTTGCGATCGCCTGCTCGATGAAAATATCTCCTTAGGAATGATAACCAATCTTGCCAAGGAGTTTTCCGTACAGGAACTGGAAACGCTCTCCCGGTTTTCAACCATAGAGGCGAGCTGCGATACGGCCGATCCGGCCCTGTTTAGGGAGCTTCGCCGCGGCAATACCCAGGAGAGGTTCCTTAAAAACATGGACGATATCCGCGCGACCGCCGCGCGGGCCGGGCGAAAGGGGCCGGCGTTTATCTGGAGCTGCGTGGTGTGCGACAAGACCGTTTTCGGCCTGGTTGACTTTGTGCGATTCGGCCTGCAGCACGGCGTGCGCGGTTTTAACCTAAACGGCTATGTGCAGGGAAATTTTAGCAGCGGCCTTAAACCCATTCTTGAAATGGCTCCGGACGACTTTATCCGGGCCAGTAACATTATCAACGAACTCGTGAAACGGCTTTCCAATACCGGCATTCATTTTCATGTCGTGGAGGGTTTAATTGACAAAATGAATGAAAAGCTGATCGCGCTTTCCCGAAACAGCCCTGAATTAAGCCACCCGGCAGCCGACAGGGAAACCCTTGCCGTCCAAGAGGGCCCTTTGCCCGGGCCGGCGCCCATGACCCGCGCGTGCCTGGACCCCTGGTTAAATTGCATTATTCAAGCGGACGGCGGCGTATTTCCGTGCTGCGCCTACCAGCAGCCGCTGAGCATGTTGAGCGCCGAACGCAAACTGCACCAGGCATACAATAGCGACGAAATGATTACCTTACGGAACAGTTTACTTACCGGTAATCTTAAACCGTGGTGCTTTTCCTGCCCCGTCGCCGGACAAATCAGCGTCCGGGAATTTTCTTCCCATTTGGAAAGAACCCTTGGTATTCCACCCGTCGCGGCTGCCCCGCCGCAGTTGCCTGTCGCCGAAGCCATCGGCGTTTAGCGCGCGAGCGTTTGATTGCTTGCATGGCCCTTTCTGGGGATATATTTTAAATTATTTCGTTTTATCTTAATGAGCAGGAGGTATAAGGCGTGAATAATCAGCCCGCAGCGACTCGCCGTTCCGAAAAATCAGGCCTGGTCCATTTTATCCGCGAAATGGCCTGGGCCCTGGTGATGGCCTTTATCGCCATCGTCTATGTGATCCAGGCGTTTAAAATTCCGACCGGGTCAATGGAAGACAGCCTGCTCGTCGGCGATTTTTTACTGGGCCTTAAATTCATTTACGGCGCCCCGGTCCTGCCCTTTATGTACCGCAAATTACCGGCGGTGACCGATCCCAAGCAGGGTGACGTTATTATTTTTAAATTTCCGGGGACCGACAAAAAAGATTATATCAAGCGCTGCGTCGCCGGCCCGGGCCAGATTGTATCCTGCATGGGAACAACCCTGCAAGTCGACGGTAAAGAGCTGGTACTGCCGCCCAAAGGCAAATTCATCCGCGGCGGCAACCTCGACCCGCGCATCACGGTTTTTGCTCCGCTGCGCATCCCCAAAAAAGGCGACGTGCTGGACCTGGACACGCTTTCCACCCGGGAATTCTTATTTGCCAAGCATTTAATCCATCAGGAAAGCCCGCGCCGTGCCGTGACCATTAAAGTGCAGCTCTATATCAACGGCGTATTCGCCAACAACCAGAAAATCATTTCCGGCGGCTATCAGGAATTCTCCTTCGAGGAGATTCAGAATTATTTCAACCTTATCGACAACTGGACCGATCTCGACCATATTTTTAGCGATGTCAAGGAACGCCTCGCCGGCCAACAGGTTGACATACGCAAATTACTATTCCTGGACGGACAGCTCCAGCATTCCTACACGGTGCGCAACGACAATTATTTCATGATGGGCGACAACCGCGACAATTCCACCGACAGCCGCTACTGGGGCTATTTAAACCGCAACTTTATCAAGGCCAAGGCATTTATTCTTTATTTTTCGTGGGATAAGGATGCCCCGCCCCTCGACCTGATTCAAAAGATCCGCTGGAACCGGATCGGCAAACTCATCCGCTCCTGGGACGGCCAGGGCAAAAGCGTTTCTGCATCAAAAGACACGCCGGTAGCGCCGGTAAAGCCGATGCCCGAACCGCGCGGGAAATAATGAATCGCCCCCTTATTTTCGGGAGGACCTATGCTTAAAGGAATATCCCCTTTTATCGGACCGGAACTTCTGGCGACCTTAAGCCGCATGGGCCACGGCGACGAAATCGTCCTGGCCGATGCGCACTTTCCCGGCGAAAGCCTGGGCCCGGCCGTTATCCGCGCCGACGGCGTGCAAATTAACGACCTGCTGAGCGGCGTTCTGCCGCTCTTTGAACTCGACGCCTATGTTGACGATCCGGTGGTCATGATGCAGGTTGTCAAAGGCGACAGCGGCGATCCGGCCATCGAAAAGGGCTACGGGAAAATCATAAAAGCGCTTGCGCCGCATTGCCCGCCGCTATCACGCATAGACCGCTTCGATTTTTACGACCGGGCCAAAAAGGCCTTTGCCATCGTCATGAGCGGCGATACCCACAAATACGCCAATATCATTCTTAAAAAAGGGGTCACGCCGGTGGTCCGCTAAGAAGCTCCGCATGCGATTGCTTTCCGTAAATTCGGGCGCGTCCCGTATTCTTTTCTCCCCACGACAAGAAATATTGTATTGGCCGGTTGACTTTTGCCATTAAGCATGCTATAATTTTATCGGGTAATAGTACCGCCGCCATGAAAAAAACCACGTCAAAAAATCCCTCCGAAAAGCCCGACGATCCGGCCGGATTGCGCCGGCGTATTGCCGACCTTGAGGAATCGCAGCGGCGATTAAAGGAACTTGTTGAGCGGCAGTCCCACGAACAGGTCATGCTGCGCACGCTGATCGACACCATGCCCGATTACATTTTTATTAAGGATAAGGAAAGCCGTTTTGTCGTTAATAACAATGCCCACCTGCGGATCCTGGGGGCCGACGACCAGACCGCGGTGACCGGCAAAACCGATTTCGATATTTTTCCTCACGATCTGGCCGCGCGCTATTTTTCCGACGAACAGGTTGTTTTACAAACCGGGAAATCGATCATCGGACGCGAGGAACCGCTGCCCGGAACCGGGGAAAAACAGATGTGGTTGTCCACCACCAAAGTCGCGGTCAAAAACGCGGCGGGCGAAATCGTGGGGCTCGTGGGAATCAGCCGCGATATTACCGACCGTAAACGTTTTGAGGCGGACCTGAAAGCGGCCAAGGACGAGCTGGAGGTCCGCGTCCTGGAGCGGACGCTCGATTTAAAAAAAGCCAACGAAGGCCTGGCAACCCGGATCGATCAGCTCCATTTCCTGAACACCACTTTTTTTAATCTGGCGCAACATATTAGAATTAATGAGCTGGGTGAGGGCATAATCGCGGCGTTTGTCGCCCGCTTCCCCCATGCGGAGTGCGCCTTGTGCCTGCCGCAGAAACAAAAATTTATGGTGCTTTGCGCGACGAAAGGGCTCAGTGGTCCGGCGGCGCATTCGTCGGCTCAGGAGGCCCTCGCTTTAACGGACGAGGCGCAGTTAAAGCGGCCTCTTTTGGTCGAGGATTGGAGAGCCGACCGGCGCATCGGCAAGCTCACCTGGCCGGAAATGGAGCGCCTGCCGTGCTACGTGGCCATACCGCTGCTCGCGGACAACAAAGCCATCGGCATCGTCCAGATATTTACGACCGCCGAATTTAAGGGTCTTTACGAAAGCGAACTCCCCATCCTTGACACGCTGGCGATCCATGCCGCGGCCTGCCTGAGCAATGCGCTTTACTACCAGGAACTGGGCCGGCACGAACGCCTGCAGGGAGAACTGGACGCGGCGCGCTCGATCCAACAGCGTTTTACCCCTCGCGATATTCCTTCCATCCCTCACGTAAAGGTTCAAGGCGTTTATTATCCGGCGCATGAGGTGGGCGGCGATTATTTGGACTACTTTCAGACCGACAATGGAAGCTGGGTCATCGCCATCGCCGACGTGTGCGGAAAGGGCATTCCCGCCGCGCTTTTTATGACTATGCTGCGCAGCGCTTTCCGCATTCTGGGGAGCAAAGCGCGCTCCGCCAAGGCCCTTTTATGCGCCGTTAACGACGCGCTCAAGCTCAATTTCGACGAAAAAGCGTATGTCACGGTTTTGTGTTTGGTGATTAATAAAGAAGGCACCGCCATGACCTATGCGCGGGCGGGTCATCCTAAACTATTGCACTGGCAAAACCGGAAGCAGATGTTGCTTACGGTAGAATGTAAAGGCATTGCCCTGGGGCTCGTGCAGGAAAACAACGTTTTTGCCGACATTCTTGAAGAGGTCACCATTCCCCTTCAAAGCAGGGACCGCTTTCTCATTTACACCGACGGATTAACGGAAGCTACCGACCCGGACAGAAAATCCTTCGGCCTGCAGCGCGTGCTCGACCTTTTGTCCGCCGCACCGGCCTGTGGCGGTCCCGAAAAGCAAATTGAGCGGATAATGGCCGATGTCAAGAGATTTACACAAGACACCCCCTATCACGACGACCTCACGATCCTGGCGATGGAAGTGGAATAAACAAACCAGGAAAATTCTCCTGCCTAATTTATTGGTTCGTCCCCTCGTAAGCATGCATCTCAGTTATAATTTATATTATATAAATATAGCCTCATTATAGCTCCTTCTTGCCCAGCAAGTTGGACCGAAGAGCTTAACTTTTTGGTTTAAGGAGGGCCCTTGG
>JAQUMP010000180.1 GCA_028718065.1 Chitinivibrionales bacterium
TTCAGCGGCTTTATAATCTCCCAGAATTCAACATCGCTTAAGCGAAGCACCAGATGATAATGATTGTTCATGAGAGCCCAAGCATAGCATTTTGTATTCGCACGAATCAGATACGTTTCGAGAAGTATGAGAAAATATTCGCGGTCGGTATCACTCCTAAATAACTGATAATGATCCAGACAGCGCCCCATGATATGATATACCGCTCCTGGAACAACTAAGCGTGGCTTTCGTGGCATATTCTAAATATATATTTCGCCACCGTCCCTATTTTCCAGACTTTCCATGATTTCTTCGAGTCCTCAAGACCAACGAAAATCTCTTTGCCATTCAACACAAAATCTTGTATCTTTCTCATAAGGCTGCCTTCCTTTCTTTGTGGCGCATTGCGACCACGGTTTATAATCTGTCCCACGGGTTCGTGAGGACGTTATTCAAGAAAGAAGGTAGCCTTTTTCACACTATATTGTCAATATTGTATGCGTACTTCCTAAACATAGTAAACCTATCAGTTATGTTTGTCGTTTCGGTGAGCGCCGTTTTAGCGGGAGGCTCCTTGTGCGTTTAAGCTTGACTCTCTGCATTATTTTCTGTATCGGAGCGCTTTCGGTCCGGAGCGCGAATGCCGATGCCGCAAGTTACTGGGCGGCGAACCTGCCGGTAAACACAAATTCTCTCGCCGCGCCGTATATTCAACCGTTTTACACCTGCGCCGCTAATTATTACGTGGCCAAGACCGGCAGCGACGCCACCGGCGACGGATCGAGCGCCAAACCCTGGCTTACAATAGGAAAGGCCGTGGCCGTGCTTACCGCCAAAGGCACTCCTCAGGGCGGCGTCTGCGTTACTGTGGGCGACGGCATATACAATGAAAGCATCCTTTTGTCCGGGCTGAACGGAAGCTCCGATACTTCTACGGGCTATTTCGTCTTGCGCTCATCCAATCTCCATGGCGCAACCATTCAAATTCCTGCTGGCGCCAACCCTAATACAACATACTATGGGATCTATTTGTGGAACGAAAGTTACGTGGTTGTTGATGGATTTACCATCATCGGCTTTAACAATCTCACGGGGGCAAGCTGTTCGGGCATCATGACAAATTCGGACAAAGTCTCTGCTCCGGCGCGCAGCCACCACATCCATGTTGTCAACAATGTCTGCCATGATTGCGGCGGCTCAGGCACCTCGGCGGTGCATACGGATTACTGGCGCGTGGAAGGGAACGTCGTGTACAATTGCGCCAATACGTCGCAATACGGCGAAAGCGGCGTCAATCAGTGGCATGCGGTGGCTTTCGACAGCGGCTCGTGGCATACCGTCGCCGGCGTGATTGCGCAATACCATTATATAATTAGAAACAACATTTCCTTTAATAACGCCGAAGTTAACGACACGCGTTCGCCCCACACCGACGGCAACGGCATCATCATCGACGATTTCGTCGGCTCCCAGACGTGGGACACCGGTATCCTGCCGTATCAGCAAAAAACCCTGGTTGAGAATAACTTGTCATTCGGGAACGGCGGCGCCGGGATCGTGCTTGGCGGCGGCGGCAGCAGCCATGTGACCATACGCAACAATACCTGCTTCGACAATTACCTCGACACTCTTAATACCGGCACCTGGCGGGGCGAAATTTCCCTTCTGGTTGACTGCCGGGACGTTATTATCGCCAACAACATCGCCGTCGCCAACCCCATCGCGAATACAAACAATGTCGCCTTCGTCGAAGGGCGGCTGACGTCCGGAGCTCCAGCCAACGTTTGGGTGAATAACCTTTCATTTGACGGCACTCAGGGCCAGGCGTCGATCTATTTGAACAGCACCGCCTCCACCATCACCGCGACAAACGGCAATATCCTCGGCGCCGATCCTCTGTTTGTAAACCCCAAAACCGGTAATTTTTCTTTACAGGCCGCGAGTCCGGCCATAAGTCATGGAACGACCGCTTATGGCGCGCCGGCGTTCGACCTCGCCGGCAACGCCCAGACCTCGCCGCCTTGCATCGGGGCTTATGCCGCCACGCCCCAGACGTCCGTGATTACGCCGGGTTTAACAACAGCATTCGACGGAAAATCTTTTTATTGTACCGAAACGGCGGGGATGATTCATTATTCTCTTCCCAAACCCTGCTTCGTGAGCATAAAGTATTATGATTTACAAGGAAGAATAGTAAGTTCTTTTGTAAACAAATACCAGGCGGCGGGGAATTATGCTTTTAAATTGCCGGTTGCGTCTTTGGCACGGAACGTTTATATCCAGGAATTTAAGGCCGGGGATTTTGTCGCAAAAGAGCTCGGCGCCGTGATAAAGTAGGAAAAAAGCGTGCAAAAAAAATTAATAACCAACGATCCCAAGGAGTCAGCCGTATGCCAACCATCAATCTCTGGCCAAAAAAAACAGCCGGTGAACAACTATCTCCGATTGCTTTGAATAGCAAATGGCCCGTTTTTTCTTCGCCTTTTACCACAAGAATCACAAGAATCAAGGGACGGTGGTGAATTATTCATATAACGATTTTTTTTAATTTTGGCAACACCTTCCCAACGAGTCGAGGCATTGCCTCGACGGCAGGGCATTTTGGAGCAAGCCAGTGCATAGAAACAGATTAATTGTCAATAACAAACGGTTATTATTGCCAAGCATTGGCAATATAGGACGGTAGTTTTTACGTTTATTTTGTTGTGATGAATACCTGGCCGGGTGCTAATGCGGCTATCGCGGCTTCCGGCTTAAGAATATTGTCCTTATTTGGCCACGACCAATCGTTCTTTCTTGACAAATTCCCCCGCCCGGAATTCCTGGATATAAACATTCCGTGACAGCGCCGACGGCAATTTAAGGCTGTAATTTCCGACACCTTTATAACTATTTACAAAAGAGCATACCGATTTCCCCTGCAAATCATAGTATTTTATGCTCACGAAACAGGATTTTGGCAAGGTGTAATAAATCATTCCTGCCATCGTACCGCAACTGAAAGATTTAATTTTAGAAAGGGCCGGCAAAGGCGCCGTTATCGTAGGATTAATCCGGCCAATCAGCCCGGCGGCTTTTCCCAACCGCGTTGCCTGGGCCCAGTCTTCGTTGGTATTTGAATCAAGCATGTAGATTTTCTCCAGGTAGGTCCACACCAGATGATCGCAGCGATGCAATGCCCGCGCGATCGTGGTCTGCCAGATCGCCGGAGTCATCAGGGGATTACCGTTGTAGTTGTCGCTATCGTACGTGCCAAAGTCTACGCTCACGTCGCTGCGCCAAATCGGGCGCAAGGCCGCAGGAATAAAGTAGCAGTTGGTATCGTCGGAGGCGATTCCGGTCTTACGCCAGGTATAGTTCGTATCGAATTGCCCGACGGTGCGCAGCATATATCCTGTTTCGCCTCCGTCAATAACAAGCTCGGAATTTCCCTTCCCGTCAAGAAATCCGGCAAAGAAAGGGCCCGTGAGCTCGTGATAGGTAGGAATGCGATAGACATAGTTGTCGCTCGGACCCTTGGCTTCCGACAAATAAGGCCCATGCGCCGTTAAAATCGCGATCTCGGGATACTGCGCGACCATGGCCTGCATGATCTGCTTGCCCCGTAGATGAAATTGATCGCAGTATTCCTGCAGCGTTTTGTTTTTGTACCTGCAATTGTCCGGGAAGTTTGTAAAACCATAGTTGTATTCTTCGTTGTCGTAGGCGACCCCGACAAGATTAAAATCCTTGCACGCCTTGGCAACGTTGGCCCAATTTTGGATAATTATAGACCAGTCATCGAACACGTCCGGAAGGCAGGAATCGAGGTCGTTATCGACTTGAATCATGTGATATTTGAATGTCGACATTGTCAAGTTGGCCAGAGGGGCCAACTCTTTTGCGGCCGTGTCGTAGCTGAAGGGCCGGTTTTTCATGACCTGGAATGTTGTCTGGGTTAGATACAGGAAGGCGCCGTCGTAAAATTCCCTCTTGCTTTCTATCCAGGCCAGATTGTCCTTGATCCTTTGCGGTCGCGCCACACCGCCGGGCCCCCATTGGAAAAGCAGGAGGCGCGGGCTTAAGCGGAATTCCTGGGCGATCGTCGCCGAAAAACCATCGCTGACATTTGCCAACGAAACCAGTGTCGCGGCAATAAGAATTAAAAACGACTTTGATTTAGCCATGATATACCTCCGTTTGTTTTTTTCAATGTCCCATAAAGCGTCGGAAAAATGTCTGATTTCTGCCGTCAACAATCCTTAAAATGCATGCCCGGTTCGAAAGCTTGTTTATTCGGGCCAAAAGCGCATCGCTAATTTCGCTGTTCATCGAAAATAAGCAGCGGCCCGCAAGGTCATAGGCACTCACGGATTTTATGGCAATGCCGCTGCCGAGCGCAAACAGGCGGTCAAGCCGCACCGTTACCGTCGCAGCGCTTACGCTTGCCGGAGAAACGCTAATGGCCGTCTGGGCAACGTACTCATAGGCGCCGATGTCGTAACCCGCTCCAACGGGACGCGGATTGCCCGAAAAATCGGTTGTGAGCGATGGCAAATTCACTCCGGCGTTAATCGCCGGGCTGCCACTTTGCACTTGATAGTCCGACGACAGGTTGTAAGTTCCGCTGCCGTTCTTGAACCGCGGGTCCTGCTGGATGGTATTCTGTTCCGTCGCATTTATCCCCGTAAAGTCAAGTTGCCCCACGCCGCTCACCGCACCATTGCCATAGACGATATTGTTCTTAATCGTCACGTTATTGTTAGTCCCCGACATTGCAGAAGTCCCGATACCGTAATCCCCGTTGCCGACAATGATGTTATTTTCAATATCGATACTGCTGATGCTATTATTGACCGCATCGCCCCACAGATCGATTCCTTTTCCATAGGTGCTGGGTAAAAGCCCATTGTACGCGAATACGTTGTTATACACTTTCCAGCCGCTGATATTCGAGTAACCGGCCACCGTCAGGCCCATTGACCGGTTATGGACCACGATGTTATTGACGATACTATCATTGATACCGCACAAATACATGCCATGATCGAGCCATGTTAACAGTCCATTGTCATGGACATAATTGGCAATAAATCTATTGTCGGAGGAAAGGCTATCTTCGTAAATGCCATTACCTCCGCCACCATTCGGGCGGTTCGTTTGTTGTCCGTTGCTGAAAACCTCATTATTCTTTAAGACAACGTTGTGGGCGTTAAACATCATCACCCCCGTGCCATATGCATTCGTTATTTTGAACCCATCAATGATATTGTAGGAAGAGTTATTGATGAAAACACAATACAAAGTACTCGAATTGAATCCGCCATTGATCGTAGCGCCCAGTCGTTGGACGGATCGGATCGTGAGAGGAGTGCCTGCCGTTCCGTTTTTGTTTAGCGTGAGCATCCCCGTATATGTCCCCGGTTGCACCAGTATCGAATCTCCGGCGGTCGACTTGGAATAGGCGTAGGTAATCGTGTGAAACGGCGCGCCTGACGAACCGAGATTGGAATCGTTGCCCGCCGTATCGACATAGTATGTCGCGGCCTGCGCCGCCGCCATGAAAAAAGCCACAGGCAAAACAAGTTTGGCAATTAAACAAATTCCTTTTTGTCGAGGAAACATGCCGGAACTCCTTTTCTTGCGCTTTGATCTATTCGCTTACTACAAATCGTTCTTTCTTGACAAAATCCCCGGCCCTGAATTCCTGGATATACATTTTTCGTGATAGTGTTGCCGGTAATTTTAGAGTGTAATATCCCGGCTGCTGATAATTATTTACATAAGAACATACCGTTCTCCCCTGCAAATCATAAAAATTAATGCTCACGAAACACGGTTTTGAGAGGGCATAATTAATCGCTCTTGCCGTGGTGTTACACTTGAAGAAATCAACGTTAGAAACCTCCGGCAAAACCCGCGTTGTGGGCGGCATTCGCAGAACATATATATGCACGCCTAAAAGATTTATCGAGCCGGTGAGTTTTCCATTGGAATAGGTCATCCCGGATGGCCTGCCGGGAAAGAGGCTGTTTGCCGGTCCGACAACGCCCGCGGGAAGACTGATCGAGACGGTGCGGGTGTCGGCAGCGTTTAGGCTTGTGTCAAGGTACGAACAGTAATTCCCGGCATTCACGACGATCGCCAGTGCCGAATCGTTGTATGTCCAGGTGGCGGCATAAAGCCCGGTCCCGAGAATTGTCGCCGTCATCTTCCCGCTGGTGAGAAACGAGCTGATCCGGGTTATCTCCAGCGCCGCTTTTTTTGTTTCGTTCCATAAATTCGTGTCCGTGCTTGCCAAAGTAGTGGAACCTGTTTTAAATGTGTAGTAAATAATCCCCTTTGCCCCTGCTGTTATAGATTGATAGAGCATGTTGTAGTATTCAGCAGGAGTCGGCATACGTTGGTTTGCGTTTGTTGCCCAGTTGAATGTTTGCACGCATACCCACGGGGACTGGCGCCATTGAGCGGCAAGCGACACCTCCTGCACTGTTGTTGAGTAAACCAGGTTTATTGGAGAACCTCCGTTGACCGGATATATCTCCGCTGCCGGTACATTAAACCGTTTCTGGCTGAAACACAAATTATCCCAACTGCCGGCGCCAAGCGCGACAAAGGTGAGGTGGTTGGGGTCATATATCGTGAAGTCGTCATAGAGCGCCTTGACATCATCGACAGTACTGGGATACCCGCCGGCCTGCATGGCATCATGCATATCGTCGCAAATTGCATAGCCGAAAAGGGCCGGTTTGTTTTTAACGCCATCTATGATCGTGTGGTAGGGCACGCCCATGCTGGGGTTTAGGCTGGGAGCGTAGATAAGATTAACGCCGTGGTTTTGGGCCTCGGTAAACGCCGCGTCGCACGCGCCGTTGAACCAACGTTGTAAAACAAACGCGAGATTGAACCCGGCCTCTCCGATGGTGCGTACCTGGTTTGCCATTGCGGGGGTGTCGGCCTCGACAAAAAACCCGTGGGCAAAGAAGGGCTTGCCGTCGATCCTGGTGA
>JAQUMP010000181.1:0-2205 GCA_028718065.1 Chitinivibrionales bacterium
GACCAGGACAAATTATCTTTTTTTAGCCTCTCGCCTTCGCCCCAGGCAACGAGAAGACCGAAGATACAGATAATGATAACGAATAGAAAAACACCATCCATTACTCTTTCTTTCATTTTGCCTCCTTCTGCAAACTCCACCTTCATTTTTCAAATTCATCTTCCCACTTCACCAATTCTGATATTTCGTAGAAAATCGGAATACCTCTTTCATGTGCTATGCCGCTTTCTATCTGTGTGCCTGTGCTTTTCTCCGAATCCGGCATGACAAACAAAGCATCTGCACATTCAAGCCACGGTAGATTGTTATCGAAATAATCATAATAGTTATAATCGCCCTGGACAATACCGCTTAGAAAATCAAGACAGGGGATGTAAACAGAGAATCCCAGTTTCCTTATCTCGTCAGCCTTTCTTATCATGTTGTGACAATTTTTGATGTAGTTTACTGCGGCAGCATTCAATTTCCCTGCTATATAAATTCTTTTCATTTTGCCTCCTTTCTACATTTCCCATCATCACGCCTGTTTGCGCAAATTTGGTAATATTGGTTACCCTTCGCGCGCTTAAAATTCAGGCATTCCATTTCCTGCGTGATGGTCTGTGCCATGCAAACTCCCCGGCGGGAGTAATTCACTTTTTGATTTTTCATGTTTCTCTCCTCCCGCTTAAGAATAAACCGGACAGCCGACAAACTTCGGGCATGCCTCGCAATGTTTTCGGAGATAGATTGTTTCCGGTTTGTCAGGACACGGAAACGGAGCCAGGCCAACAGAGATTAGTTGCGCCGGGTCGGGGCCCGGCACAAAGTTAGTTGTTTCCGGGTTGTCAGGACACGGAGCCGGAGCCAGGGTATATTCAGTTGCTGCCGGGTTGGGAACGGTAGCAGGTTTTTTCTTTTCCTCCATTGACACCAACATTGGCACCAATTCCATTGACACCAATTCCTTAGATCCAGGCTTTTTACCGTTTTTCCAGGATATTCCCACCAATTCTCCTGTTTTTTGATGTACCCTTGCCAAGGTAGCTAACGTCTCGCTAAACGTCCCGTATTCCTCTCCCGTAACTGTTTTAACAAAAAAGGCCTTCCATTTTTTTCCTTTGGTTTCGCCTTCTTTTGACGTGACACTTGAGATCCTCACATATCCTACCTCAATGCCCTCATTCCTTGCGACGTTGCCCTGTGGCGGGACTTCGTCCGGTGGCCGCCCGGTTGCTTCGGGGATGTCATCGGGTTGTCTGGTCGTGGCCTTGGGTTTTGTGTCCACTTTCTTTCCGGCGGCAGCGTTCGGCTGCGTTGCGGCATTCCCATCATCATCCTCTTCTGCACAGACAGAGATAAATGATTGCAACGAATAACGACGTAAATAGGTTAAGCACGACCCGTAAGATTGCGGGTCTGATTTGACTGGTTTCATAACAATTCTACCCTCCAGCCACTCACCGGACGCATGGCACAGGCGTGTGTCCAGGCCGACCATATCGGGGTGTTCCGTAAGAAACACAGGTGATTGAACTATACTCAATCCGTTGTCCGTCAATGGTTTGCGACAGGCTTCCCAGATTGAGGCCAAATCAGCGTATTTCGATTTAAAAAATGGATTGTTTGATTCCTTTTTGGCATTCTCAATGGCAGCTTGTGCCTTTGACAACGCCTCTGCCAGTTTTCCGATTGTTTCCGATTGAATCATTTCGTGCCTCCCAATTTCCTGAATTTATCCGCTATTTCCCCGACTTTAAATGCTAATTCCATAAAATCTTCAAAGTTGTATGGCGACGGATATTCATTCTTCAATTCCGCCTCTCGGTTAGCGACTTTCATGGCGTCGACTTCTATCCCTATCACCTGCGCTTCGCAAATCAGGGCATTAAATTCTGCCGCGCTGTTTGTTTCTTTCATGCTCATCCTCCTTTTTATTATTCCGCCCTTCCCTCCGTTTCCGAATTTGTTTCAGTCGGTGCAAGTTTCCCGATGATCATGTGTCACTTAATTAGTAGGGATGACTTAAAAAAGTGCTTTCCCTCTATATAAGCAACGGCCTGTCAAAGAAACGAGCCAAACGGTTTACTGTGTTACAATCCCTGCGAACTTTGAGCTACGCTCTGGTCGGCAGGGGTACTACTATCTAAAGCGGACTGAACCGCTAAGGATCTGATTCTTTTATGCTCTGCCGCGTGACAGGCAGGGCATAGTTTATGAACCTCA
>JAQUMP010000181.1:2305-6967 GCA_028718065.1 Chitinivibrionales bacterium
ATTAACATTGTAATATGCTAAATGATGCGCCTTCTCTTTTTCTGGATTTCTTTTTTTCCATTCTCTGCTACTTATATTTGCAAGTTTTTGATTAATGCTTTTGACGTAATTTTTTTTAATTTTATTTCTGCACGTCTTGCATTCAGATTGTAAACCATTCTTATATTTCTTATGTCGATAGAAATATTCTGCTGTTTCCGGATAATCATTTTTGCAAATTCTACAAATCATAAATCCTCTTGGGGCTTTTGAAACGTACAGTACCATAGTCTTTTCGGCTTGTCAAGAAATATTTTTCATTTTTGTATATATTTTTTTCTTGCATTATTTTCTTTTTTGTAATATCATATTAAGCATGGAGGTTTAACATGAGACAAAAAATTCTTAAAAAATTAAAGGCCGACACAAAAAGCACATCCATTTACCGCATGGCAAAGATACTTGACATAACTTACATATCATTATGGCGGATCGTTAATGGTAAATCGCCGGGAAATGTAAGAAGCTGGGACAAGATTTTTCACTACTACAGAGTGAAGGAGAAGTAAAATGTCAAATAACTTTGAAAACGGAAAATATTGGCAGGTCGGAGTAGAACTTGTGTCCGGCTGTTCGCCGTGCTCACCCGGGTGTAAAAATTGCTGGAGTGCAGCACTCGCTCATAGATTCTACCGGGAAGGGGAACCGGGACACGAATCGGGTATTTTTACCGATGAGGCCGGACGATTTAACGGCGACATCGTCGTTCATCCGGAACGGCTCTGCATCCCTTTGAAGCGCCGGAAGTTAACGGTGTATAGTATTTGGAATGATTGGGCGCACGAGGCGGTTGATCACGATTTCCGTCGACAAATAATGAGAGTTGCAGAGGATTGCCGACAGCACACCGTCTTGGCACTAACGAAACGCCCAGAAGTCGCATTGGATTTCACACGCTGGATGGGCGACCTCGGTTCCTTTCCTGAGAACTGGTGGAATGGCCTGACCATTTGCACTCAGCAGGAAGCAGACAAGAAACTGCCGATATTTCTACAGATTCCGGGGAATAAATTCCTTAATTTTGAACCACTTTTGGAAAATATTATTCTTCCGTTCAACGATGAATTTCCCGACCTGGACGGATGTTACGAGGACATGAGGCACAACATCAAAGCTGTAATCCTCGGATGTGAAACAGGCCGCAAAGCCAGGCAGATGAATCCTGACTGGGCTATTAATATTGTAAGGCAGTGCAAGGCCGATGATATTCCGATATGGGTAAAACAGGTCACTGTTAACGGTAAAGTTAGCAAAAACATGTCGGATTGGCCGGACGAACTCAGGGTGCGGGAACTTCCGTGGGTTATTAAGTAAAGGTTCGGGATATGCTGAAGAAAATTATTAAGTTGAAGCGAAAATTGTCGTGGTCGTTCTGGATTTGGCGGCAGAAAATCAAGCGAGCCATCTTAACGTGGTTTTTCGGAGGCAAAAATGAGTAAAAAAGGAAGCTTGCGACTTAATAGCATGTCGGAGTTTGAGGCTTTGCGGAATCGCGGAAAAGTGGCCATAAAAAATGATCGCCCGCGCCCGCGACACGTACCCGGTAAAATGAACAAAAGCGAAGAAGCATATGCCCGCCAACTTGAAGCAATGAAGCACCTTAATCAAATAAGACGGTGGGTGTTTGAACCCTTTAAGTTACGCCTGGCCGACCGGACGTTTTACGAGCCAGATTTTATGGTTGTTAAAAACGAGCATATTGAAATCCACGAATTTAAGGGTCATTGGGAAGATGATGCAAGGGTTAAAGTCAAAGTCGCTGCTGAATTGTTCCCAGAATTCCTTTTTGTCGGAGTCACGATGAGAAAGGGAAGTTATGAATACGAATTTTTTAATGCTTAACGGCGACGCAGAGCCAACTCAAACTTGTTCACGCTGCGGGTCTAAACTAATTAATCGGGACACCTGTATCAAGTGCGGGGAAACACTGAATAAAATAACGCCTTACACTGTGAGGTCTTGCGATTATCACAAAGGCGCCTATGCGTCGCAAAAAAAATACAGGATGAAAGCCTGCAGCAATTGCGGGAGGGTGAAAATGATCATGGGCGGAGGGTTGTGCGGGGCATGCCGGTCGCAAGTATATAATCCTGCCAAAAATATTCACATAGAACCCGGCACGAAGGAATACAAGAAGGCATTAAAATTGTATTTTAAAAAACGGTGGGGAGATAAATAGTAAATATGAAACTAGGGGATAGAATTAAAAAATACGAAAAAACATTTACGCATAGTGCCTTAAAAAGAATGCCTCTAATGATCCGGGTAGACGGCAGAGCTTTCCATACTTTTACCAAAAATCTAATTCGCCCCTTTGATAATGGCTTAATTTCCGCAATGGTTAAGGCCGCTACCTATACAGCAAAAGACATGCAGGGTTTCAGGGCTGCATACATTCAAAGTGATGAGGCGACTTTTTTACTCACAGACTATGAATCGTTCGAAACGGAGGGGTGGTTCGACTACGAACTCCCAAAAGTGATTTCTATTTCTGCCGCATTGATGTCTGTCGCATTTAACCATTTTTACCCTACAGACAAATTGCCAGTGTTTGATTCAAGGGCGTTTACTATCCCAAAAGAGGATGTTGTAAATGCTTTTGTATGGCGGGCAAAGGATTGGGAGCGGAACAGCATACAAATGTACACCAGATCGTTTTTTAGCCATGAACAACTACATCAGAAAAATCGGGAAGACATGCACGAAATGTTGCATAGTGTCGGAAAAAACTGGGCAACAGACCTTTCAAGCCAGGAAAGAAACGGCACTTTTCTAATCAAAACTGATGCCGAAATAATCGAAAGAACAGATATACTACCAACATATGTAAGTATTAATGCGGCCATTGGGACGACGGTCTGAAAAGTTTAACGCCAAGCGGCTATGAACCCATCGAGCTTCGGCCTGCTGAGCCAGCGTAGCGAATCAGCGGCCAAAAAAAAGTTTTGACACAGTTTTAAATTTGTGCTATGTTACGGACATGAGGTAAATTCTGTGCAAGGAATTAAATTAATTTTAACAATTAGAGGGTTTATTAAGGTCTGGAATCGGCGACGACCCAGGGCAATCTTGCACTTGCTACCTTCCCTTGATAGATCCTCTTTTTGTTCGGAGGAAACATGGCTGGTGAATTAGTAAAACTTGAGCGGGCGACAATGGCGCTTGCTGAGGCTAAAACGCTTGAAGAAGTGAAGCATATTATTGATATTGCAGAGGCGGCGCGGGTGTATAGCAGGGCCGCAAAGTTGGGGCTTGATGCTTATAATCACGCGGCGGAAGTCAAGGCCAGAGCCGAACGTAAGGCAGGAGAGTTTTTGGCGAAGTTAGAGAGAGGAATACCAGGATTAAAACCTGAATTATTGGACACTGTGTCCAATAATAGGCCAAGCGAATATAAATCTGTTCTTGATGAGATGAATGTCGGCTATAGGGCTGCCGCCCGCTGGCAACAGGTCAATGTAATGCCTGAAGAGGTGTTTGAAGAACACATTGCAGCCATGAAGGGCGAAAAGCCAATCAGCACGGGGACTATTCTAAAGGAACTTAAAAACGAAAAACGGAAACAAAGGATTGAAGAACAAATCAGCGATATTGAAAATGGTAATATTGATTTGCCAAAAGGTAAATATGAGGTAATTGTTGTTGATCCGCCCTGGCCATATTCTTCCACATATGATTCAGAGGGATTTAGAGGGACAACCGATTATCCAGAAATGCAAATAGCTGAATTGCTGGAAATGCGACTACCGGCAAGCGATGATTGCGTTTTGTTTCTTTGGACAACCCATAAATTTATTTGGACGGCCAAAGAGTTGCTGGATAATTGGGAATTTACATATAGAAATGTTTTAACGTGGAACAAACAAAAAATGGGAATAGGTAAATTATTCAGATTGCAATGTGAGTTCTGCCTTGTTGGAATTAAAGGTAAGCCTGTTTTCAATAATAACGGCGCCCATAGAGATATTCTTGAGGAAAGCCGAAGGGAACATAGCCGAAAACCTGACATTTTTTATAGTATGGTTGATCAATTATGTGTTGGGCGCAAATTGGATATATTCGGAAGGGAAAAAAGAAATGATAATTGGGATATTTGGGGCAAAGAGAGATGGGACAATTTAAAGATGACCTGAAAATTGAGGAACGCTTCTACTGTGATTTTTTTAAACCCTGGCTGAACAGTAGGGGAAATGATTCAATATTCATCCGATTCAACTCGGATAATGTGGTGTACGAAGCACTGCAAAAGAAGAACGATATTGATGTTGTGCTGGATAACGGGAAAGAAAATATAAGTTTATCATTAAAAACCCAGCGAAAAATATGGCCATCAATATTTTTTGAGACAATTTCAAACTGCAACACAAAAACTCCGGGGTGGGGAATATATTCTAAGGCAGACTTTATCGTTTATAGCATGATGAAGCCAGATGGTGGCTTTGTGTGCCGGTGCTTTAAACTTGATGTTATACCGGACTGGGGAAAATATCCGCAGGGATATGGTGAAACAAGAGATCGTTTTGGCAAAACTTTATATAAAACAGAGGGCCATTTAATCCCGTGGAAAGATTTCACACACTACTGCCTTTTCTAACTCCCGCTTGACATCCGGGCGAAGGTGTG
>JAQUMP010000182.1 GCA_028718065.1 Chitinivibrionales bacterium
TGGTGGAAGGAAATTGCGACGAACGCGGTTCTGCGGGTTACAATATGGGACTGGGCGAAAACCGGGCCCGGGTCGTTAAGGAGTATCTGGTGAGTTACGGAATTCCGGCAAGCAGAATAGAAATTACATCCTATGGCAAAGAACGTCCGGCGGTTCCTAACTGTACAGATGATCCTTGCCACGCTAAAAACCGCCGTGACGAATTCAAGGTACTTTCCAAGTGACCTGTGCTGGAACGGAATTGATCGGGACTATGCCCTGTAAAGTTAAGGCCGGAATCTTCGACCGCATAGTGTGGCTTTCAGTTCCGGATCATAGCAGCCCTTTTTAAAAACTCTTTCACCAGTGTGTCAAGCAAATAGTGTTACAGAAATGTTAAAGAATTGAGAGGATTGTGTAAGTGCCGCGAAAGCATTGATTCGTTCATCATTGACAAGCTATAATTGTCGTAAAACTAAAAAATACATTTGTAAAATGCAAAGTCAGATCAGTGAACAATGAGTTTTTTTGGTGCAATGCCATCATGTCCGGAGTGTAATCGAACCAGTTATGTTTATGTCCTGGACAGGGGCGTCAAATATGTATACCGGTTTCTTTTTCGAAATAATCGATTTGCCTGTACTAAATGCAAAATCACCTGGCGGAACAATGATGAAATTCATACTGAAAGATTTCATACGAGGCAATTAAAATCTTCAGGCCGGGTTAATAGTGGCAAAATTGAAAAATAAGTATGGTAGGAGAAACCCATGAAAGCAATGGTATATAAAAAATATGGTACCCCGGATATTCTTGAATTAAAAGAGGTCGCCAAACCGGCTTCCAAAGATAATGAAGTCCTGGTAAAAATTTATGCGGCGTCCCAGAATGCAGCCGACCGGCATCTTTTAAGGACAGACCCGTCCTGACCCGCCTGTAGTAGAAAACCATTTCGTAGAATCGATTTAGCTTTTCATTAAGTTTTCACGGCTGGCATGATATAATATTTCTGCAACTATTGCTCAGCTCAGCACTGGGAGGTCGAGAATGAAATGTCTTGAACCAACAACATGTGTCTTTTCGTCAACGTTTAAAATGAAGGATATGGCCCAATTCTGCGGGAAAATTAACCAGGAAAACTCTGAAAGCAAGATGGAAGATCGATCGGATAAAGATGAGTCCGCAGAATTATCGGGCGATTGAAGAAACATTTTGGGAACCGTGGAAATAAAGTAAGCTGTGACCGGACGCAATCTTTTTGGAATTTAGAAGAATCACGTATTAGAACTTAATTTTTCGCTCAATCCCTTTACATAGGGGACATATTCAACGTCCTTTGCCCGAATGTGCCCTAACCACCAATCTTTAAGAAAATCAAGAACTTTTTCCTTTATCCTTTCTTTGTCGTCGAATTTCAGCTTGAAAAGCCCGGCGGTTTTTTCAGCCATGCCACAATGCAGTTTTATATGCTCCTCGAACGCTGGAAATTCAGCAATCCGCATTATTCCCTCTTCATAAGCAAAATGGGTTTCGGTATAGGTTTTAAGGTCGCCGAGAATCTTCTCAAATTTCTCCTCAGCTTCACCGCCTTTTACAAGCTGAAACATCTCGTTAATAATACCGATAATTTGGCGATGCT
Source organism: Chitinivibrionales bacterium (assembly GCA_028718065.1). GTDB lineage: Bacteria > Fibrobacterota > Chitinivibrionia > Chitinivibrionales > FEN-1185 > JAQUMP01. Next base: position 1,619 of record JAQUMP010000182.1, read on the forward strand.
GTCTGTCGATTTCATCAAATCGCACGCTGTATTCGTCACTCCACACGATAAAATCAGGCATTGGTGGGCTCCTCGGCCTTAACTTTCAAACCAATTTCCGTTACAGGACTACGATTCCCACTGCGTTCAAAGCAAGTACCAAATTATATAATGAATACCATTGCGCGTACAAGCCTTGCGATTAAGCTAATTTCACCCTTTTGAAATAACTGCCATATTTTTTTCAAAAAATAAAATTATTTTAGGAAATAGCAAATCTGTTATTAAATTTCTTCCACGTTCTTCCACGTTTTTTTGCAAAACCTTGCGTAATCTTGCAAAAAAGTGCAATATTATTATTTGTCAATTTGACAGTCCTGATCCTTTGAACTATTTTAATATCAACGGGTTACAAATAATCGCAAAAACGAACTCTTAATCAGTAGGTCTTAGGTTCGAATCCTAAATGGTGTATAAAAAGCCCTTGAGTAAGCAGGGGCTTTTTTAATTTACTAAAATACCAAATGTAAACTATTCTCCCTATATAACGCACATCATTCTGCCAATTTCAGTAGTCCAGAAACAACAAAACACTAAATGCCATTTGTAAACAAAATTAAGTTGCGAAGCACCACTAATATTTAGTTAGTCGCTCCTCGGTTCAAGCCACAAAAATGCCATCTTGCCTAATCGCCTAAAAATCATGATGTTACAGACATGCCCAAGGGCGTGTGCGGTTTTGACCCAATTCACTTGCCACACTTTTGCCGCCCCTGTTTTTATATCGTAGATTATACGACCGAATTTTCTTTGGCGTCCAAAGTAAACATTCCTGGAGAATATCCTCGCCGTATTCTCTAACAACGGAAGGATAGAGCTGTGTCCGGATTTTAAAAATAAAAAACCCGATTTGATGAAGTAATAGCGTTTGTTGCGCCGCCAAATCCCCTCTCTTTGCAAGGCGGATAAGCCTGCGCTCATGCAGCAAAGGAAGTTTTGGGTATTGCCGTGTGATTCGCCGGTATTGTTCAAACATTTATTGAATCCCATAGCCCGCGTATTTTTTAGCGGGCGAATCAGAGTTGTCCCTCTCCATTGGGAAGAAGAGTCCCCGCCATTTAGGGCGGGGTCTTTAAATATAAAATTACACTGAAAATCTACACATAATATTTTCAATAACGTACCTGTTAAGACGCAAAACAATTTCATAACCATTACAAAGACATGTGTGGCTATGGCTAAAACAAGAATGCAAAAAACAGATTCGCCGATTTTCCAAATAAAAATTACTCTGAAGCAAACCGTGCCGCCTGTCTGGCGCAGACTGTTGGTACAGGGAAACGCAAATCTCGGCATGTTGCACGCTATAATTCAAATTGTCATGGGATGGACGAACAGCCATCTTCATCACTTTTATATCGACGGCAAACGGTACGTTGATCCTGTCCTGGATCAAGACATGGATTTACCTGACGGCGAAGAAGAGGCCATTGATGAAAACGAATGGGCGCTTTTGGATGTGTTAAGGCCGGACATTTCCCAATTCGATTATGAATACGATTTCGGCGATTCCTGGCGGCACCAGATAACAATAGAGAGAATGGAAATTGATTGCGCTGGATTCCAGGGTTATGCTTTATGCCTTGCCGGTGAGAGAGGGGAACACCCGACAATTGAACAGCTTGGGAAAATTCTCACAGCGAGAGATGGATACCGGGAATAAAACAGCTGAAAGTGGCGGTATATTTATATATGGGCAACATTTCCATTGGCAAATAATGCCCATATAAATATATCTAAAATATGCGCACCGATACTATCAGATTAAAACTTGCAGCGACCAATTTAAAGAAGCTTTTTAAGCAGGTCGGATTCAAACCCCATTAAGTGGGCAGAAAATATCACAACTCTTGTATTGCACAATAACATATATTATGTTATAATGCAAATAAATAGTTACTATATTTAAGTTAGGGTATTCAATATGCAGAAACCTGATCTAACCGACCTCGGCCGTTATATAAATGAAACGCTTGGGATTTTAGTTTCCCCCAAGCCCTTGGCGAGCACCTCCCAGTTGCCGCATTTCCTGCAAAACACGTATTTGCTTTTTGAGGTTAAAATCCTGGAAACCGTCTGTATCCTCGCAATAGACCAGAGTGAGCAGGAGCAGCCACCAGCAATAGTTCATAAGCACATGGGCCAAATCAGGGCAAAATATGAAAGAGAGGTCATTTATGTTCGTCCGCACGTTACCGCCTACAACCGCAAGCGCCTTATAGAACACAAGGTGCTGTTTATCGTGCCGGGGAACCAAATGTACCTCCCTATACTTGGGATCGACATTCGTGAATATTTTAAAAAACAGCGCTTACTGCCTGTTTTATTTGCCCCATCCACGCAGGTTTTAGTTCTATACCTGTGCCAGAACAATGAAGAAGAATTAAATACCCCGGTACAAATCGCCAGGCATCTTGGTTATTCTGCAATGACCTTGACTCGCGCTTTTGATGAATTGGAAGGCCTTGGAATTGGTGATTTTTCCAGTTATGGCCGGGAGCGGCGAGTAAAATTTCCGGGCGACAAAAAAATTATTTGGGAAAAAGCTTTGCCATTATTGCGCAGCCCGGTGATAAAACGTTTCTACATAAAAACAAAAGACAAAGAACGCCCTGGCCCCCTTTCCGGCTTGAGTGCACTGGCGTATTATTCCATGCTTGCCGAACCGAAGAATCCAGTGATTGCCTTAAGTAGTGCTGATTGGAAAAAATATTTTAAACGTACCCAAGTCTCTGCGATTCCTTTTATGGAACCCGACGCATTGGAGATAGAGATCTGGAATTATGATCCGCTCCTGTTCGGTAAAAACGATGTTGTTGACAGATTGTCGCTTTATCTATCGCCTAAAGACAATCATGACGAACGCATAGAATCTGCGTTAAACCATATGATAGGGGAAATGAAATGGTAAAAGGGCTTGATATTTTTCGCGCTTATTTCCAGGAATATTCAGATCGCTATATACTTATCGGCGGAACAGCCTGCGATCTGGCCATGGAAAAAGCTGGCGTCGGCTTCCGGGCCACTAAAGACCTCGATATTGTCCTTTGTGTCGAAGCTTTGGATAAGAAATTTGTTGAATCCTTCTGGGCATTTGTTAAGGCTGGAAAATACCAAATTCAGGAAAAGTCTGCGGCCGGAAGGCAATTCTATCGTTTCCAAAAACCTCAGGAGCAGCAATATCCTTTCATGCTGGAGTTGTTCTCCCGTAAACCCGATGCATTAGCTCTTGCTGACGAAAGCCACCTGACACCAATTCCAATAGATGAAGACGTATCGAGTTTATCGGCAATTCTTCTGAATGACGACTATTACCAATTCATCCGCGAAGGCAAAACAATCGTGGATGGTCTGCCGATTGTGGGGCCGGACCGTCTTATCCCTCTTAAGGCACGCGCCTGGCTGGATTTGACAGAGCGAAAAAAACGCGGAGAAAACATAGACAGCACGGATATAAAAAAACATAAAAACGATGTGTTCCGGTTATATCAGATCCTTAATCAAGATTCAATTATCGCAACCCCGCAAGTAATCTCGGAAGACATGAAGCGGTTTATCGACCCAATCGCCTTGGAAAAAATCGATCTTAAAGCTCTCGGCCTTGGGAAAATTACCCTTGAAAAAGTGCTCGTGGAGTTAACAAGGATTTATGGGCTAGGATTGTAACGATAAATGCAATCTTTTTGTTACAATTCCGTTCAACAGTTACTAAATCTTTGTCCTTTTGCGTGTCGAACACTTACATCACTAGGCATTATCTTAAATAAAAACAGGTCCAGATCCTGCTTTTTTAAAAGTTGTTTTTTGTCACGTTTTGCCACGTTTTCTTGCAAAACCCTGCGTAAATTTGCAAAAAAAGGCAATATTATTTTTAAAAAGCACTTCATATGCCAATCACACAACTGCAAATATTTCAGCATGTTACAGATGCGCCAACGACATGACTCTTAATCAGTAGGTCTTAGGTTCGAATCCTAAATGGTGTATAAAAAGCCCTTGAGTAAGCAGGGGCTTTTTTAATTTAGGGTGAGAACCTAAGACCTAAATAAAACAGGTTCGACTCGGAGCACACGGACGTGCGGAGAGCACTGCGGAGCAGCCCGCAGGGCAACATGCCGGATGCATGTTGTGTATCCTAAATGGTGTATAAAAAGCCCCGAAACTTCGGGGGTTTTTTGGGGGGGCGATTTTATTTGCGCATTTGCCGCCCTCTTGCCGGAAAACTATATTGTTTGTAAAGAATATATAATCCATTAATGCGGATTAATTATGCCGACAAACAATCCTTTTGCTTTCCAGGCAGGCAAGGCCGATCTTCCCGCATTGCGTGAAAGCGTAAAGCGCATCGTTGATGCCGGGTACACCGAAGATGCCGTGCGCCGGCGCCTGGACCTTAAGGATTTATGCGACCTGCAAATGCGCGCCATCCCGATTTACCGCAAAGAGCGCCTGGCCGGACGCACACCGCTCGATATAGCCATCGATTTATTTCTTCTGCAAGGCAAAGTTCCGGATGCGGAGGCGGGGCGACTGCTTAACAAAGAAGATCGCGAAGCGCTGGCGCGCACCGGGGTCTTGGCGCTCGACGGCGCCGGCGCGACCTGGGCCGCCGTATCGCTTTACCCCGTGGGAAAGGAGCCGGTTTTTGCCGACCATGCCTGGCCGCAACTTTACCAGGGAGAAAACGGCCTCGCGCCCTTCGACCAGGTCATGTTCATAGGCGCCGACAGCCGCTGGCTTGCCCGGGCCACAATGCGGCGGCCGGTGCATAAGGCCCTTGACTTATGCACCGGTTCCGGCATTCAGGCGCTCCTCGCCGCGCCGCATGCCGCGCGAGTCACGGCCGTGGATAGTAATCCCCGGGCCGTGCGCTGTGCGCGCTTTAACGCCCGGGTTTTGGAGCATCACAATATAGAAATTATGCAGGGTGATTGTTATGTACCGCTTGGCGAAGAGAAATTCGATCTTATAACCGCCAATCCTCCCTTTGTACCGGCGCCGCTGGATGCACTTGGCTTTCGCGATGGCGGACATTCGGGCGAAACCGTGCAACGCCGCATTGCGGCGGGCCTTGCGCAACATCTTGCGCCGGGCGGCATGGCCCAGATGGTGACCGAGGTGGGTGAGCGCGATGGAGAGGCGCTCGAAGTTCGCATCCGTCAATGGCTGGGCGGCGCTTCCATGGACATGCATGTTCTACGTCTGCGGATAACTCCCGCGGAGGTTTATGCCGTCGGTCATGCTCAGGGAGATAATCCCGGAGCTTTCTTGAAGTCCGTGGATGCCTGGGCCGGAAAT
>JAQUMP010000183.1 GCA_028718065.1 Chitinivibrionales bacterium
CCAGGCCATTGTCATCTTATGCGCGACCTGCGAAAGCGCGTATTCGGGATAATCTTTTTTGTCGGACATGCGCACGCCCAGGAAAACATTGCCGGCAAGGGCCACGGCCTCGCTGAATTGCCGGTCGTAATCGATGGTCGAGATAATGGCCTGGCAAAGCTGGTCGGAAAGATTAATGGAAGCGTTTTGCTCGCGCGAGCGCAGCAGCAGTTTTTCAAAACGGGCGGCATGGTTGGGGTCTTCAGGGTCGTAAAACAGTATATCGAATGCCAGCGCGGCCGGGAAATGCTGTTCCAGATTGCGGATCAGCTCGGCGTGATACGAGCGGTTCCAGTTCCAGTACATGCCCATTTTGGACATGCTGCGGTCGTCGATATCGATGATGCAGATCGGGTCGTCGTCGTTGATTTCCTTGGCGTTTTTGTTCCCCGACTGGTCCATGAATTGCCAGTGGTAGCGCATGTAATAGGTCTGATATTCCAGCGCGTCGATAAGGTCTTTAAAAAAGAAATTGGTAAAGAGCGCGATCGCGACTCCGGCCAGCGATCCGATGGCTAAGCTTTTAAGGAATTTTTTTAAAAAGTCCATGGGTTTTTGCTCCCCGGCTAAAATTAAGAGGCTTTCCCATTATATCCCTTTTCATCAAAAAAGACAAGTGCGAAAATGGCTTTGAAGGGATTAATTGGGTATGTATATTTTAGAAATGAATTTCGCCTCCCTCATAACCGCCTCCCGTGTAGTTCTGGCGCCGTTTTTCGCCTATATGTTTTTATATGGGCAGAGGTCCGGCTCTTCGGCGGGCTGGCTCTGGGCGGCGGTTGCGGTGCTTATTGTGATGCAGGTTTCCGACGCGCTGGATGGGCATGTTGCGCGAATGCGCAACGAGGTCACCGATTTCGGCAAGCTCTTTGATCCCCTGGCCGACAGCCTCTGCAACCAGATTATATTCGTGGCGCTGCTGGCGGCGCGCATCATTCCGGTCTGGATGCTTTTAATCGTTATCTACCGCGAAGCGGCGCTCATTATCATCCGTTTTCTTGGTTTACAAAACAATATTGTGGTCGCGGCGCGTTCCTCGGGCAAGCTTAAGACGGTCCTGCAGGGCGTGGGGATTTTCTGCGTGATGGCGGTGATGCTTGCCGCGCGCTACAACCCGCACCTGGTTCCAATGCGCGCGGGCTCCATGCACACCGGTTTTTGGATCATGCTCGCGCCGGTGGCCGTCTCGGTAATCTCCATGTTCGACTATGTGGTAAAATTCAGGAAGATGCTGCTTAAATCCCTGCCCGGTTCACAATAGGTTTCCTATAATTGCGGATGATGGATAAAAATCCCGAAGCTTGAATAGTGCGGGAGCATTTCATTCTGCTCTGTAAATTCCACGCCGAGCTGGTCTTCGATACTGAGGATTTCAAATAATTTTTTTTGTTCTTCCGGGCTTGGCATGCCGGGCGCATCCACCGCGAAAAATTTCCCGCCGTTTGGGGAAATTCCTAAACCGCGCCGAATCTCGCCGGTTACGCGCCGCTGCAAATCCAGCGCAAGATAGTGGGCAATGCCGTCTAAATAAAAGCCGCGACCGGACTCATCCGCTTTTAGTTGCGCGCATCGTTTACTAATAAGAGGCCCGAGCGTTACGACCTGCAGCGCCAGGCAGTCGCCTTCGGGACGGATAAAATCGGCGATGGAGCGGTCCTTTATGCGCCCAAAGGTAAGCGGTGCGATTTCATGGTAAAAAACGAACGGGTCCATGATAATCACCGTGAGGCCGTCGGCTATTACCGGAAAGTAGCCATAGAGCGCGCGCGCATCCACCAGGCCGTCGGCGATGATCTCGCGGCCCAGCTCTTCCAGCAGGGGCAAATATTCTTCGTTTGCCATTTGTCCAGACCGCCACTGGTTTTTAAAGAGGTCCGACGTAACGATGTTTTCTAAAAAATGCTGCGTGTCCCAGGTCAAAATCTGCCCCGCGCCCCAGAAGGGCGGCAGCATTGCGGGACCGTGTTCAATAGGGGTCTTTTCGTTTTCTTTAATCATGATAATCCTTAAATCCCATAGATCAAGGTTCAGACTTAATCGGCACCCAGAACAAAAGCAGCATCGACGGAATCGATAATGCAAAGGCCAGTAAAAATAAATTTAAATAACCGAACCGTTCCACGATCACCCCGCCAAAGCCGCCGAAGAGCGTTGAAAAAAGCGACATGATCGCCGAGCCGATGGCATAGTGCGAGGCTTTGTACTGGACTTTGCAGGTGCGCAAAATGTAAACGATCAGGACGGCGTTGCCCAAGCCCGCGGCCATCTGCTCGTAGCCGTGCACGATCGCGATTGTAAATGCCCCAGCCGCCGTGGTGGCGAGCGGCCGCGCGTGTGCCAGCCAGATGTAGGCCCAGATATTAAAATTCATGATAATGGTGAGCGGCCAGATCGCCTTTTTGAGCCCGGTCATTTTAATCCAGATGCCCCCCATGGAGGTCCCGGCAATCGCCGCAAAGGCACCCACAAGGCCGGAGAGCCAGTAAATTTGCGCTTTGGTGACCAGCAGCTCGCGCATTAAAAACGGTGTGCCCATGGAGAATAACACCTCGTCGCCGATTTTATAAAAGATTATAAAAACAATCACCAGAACAAAACGCGGCTGTTGACTATAGGAAATAAAGGCGCGGCCGATATCGCTTAAGACCGCGCCGAATTTTATTTTGGATTTTTTCCGGGTTTGTTCGAATTGCGGCAGCGAAAAAATATGAAACACCGTAAAAACAAGCATGGTCAAGGCCGCAACGCCAAAGGCGATGGCCCAGGGTTTATATTGGCCCGCGCCGGTTATTTTTATTGCCGCGAATGCCGCCACGGCGATAAAACCGCTGCGCACTAAAATCATGGCTAAGCGATAGGCGAACACGCGAAAACCGGTGTATGCCGCCTGCTCCTTGGGATCGGTCAGGCCTTCCATGTAATAGCCGTCGATGGCGACGTCGTTGGTTGCTGCGATAAATGCCAGCACAACGAAAATGCCGGAAATAAGCGTGATGATGCCGTGAGCGCTGCCGCGCGCGGGTGCAAACCAGCAGCATGCCGCGACCGCCAGAACGCCGAGCGTTATAAGCGCCTGCATGGTTATCATCCAAGTGCGTTTTTTTCCGAAAATGTCAACAAGCGGCGCCCAGATAAATTTTAAGTTCCAGGGAATGCCCAGAAAATTAAGATAGCCGATGTAGCGTTCTTTAAGGCCGATGTCGGTAAAAAAAACGGAGGACATCAGCCGCAGAATGGCGTAGGGCAGGCCTTCGGCAAAGTAAGTTGTAAAGCACCAGACCGTGGGTTTGGTTTGTTTTTGCAGCATTTATTCTTAAATAATACTATTTATTTCAGCGACAAAACGAAAAATATCCACGCTACCGTCATTTTCGCGTTTACCGCCGCAGCAGCGGCTTTAAATATTCCCCGGTCAGGGATTTGGGGTTATTGCAGATTTCCTCAGGCGTGCCGGCGGCGATAATATAGCCGCCCTTGTCTCCGCCTTCGGGCCCCAGGTCGATGATATAATCGGCGCATTTAACCACGTCCAGATTATGCTCGATCACGAGCACGGTATTGCCTTTGTCAACCAACTCCTGCAACACCAGCAGCAGCATCGCAATGTCCTCAAAGTGCAGCCCCGTGGTTGGTTCGTCCAGAATGTACAGCGTCTGCCCGGTGGCGCGCTTGCTGAGTTCGCCCGCCAGCTTAATGCGCTGGGCCTCGCCGCCGGAAAGCGTGGTAGCCTGCTGGCCCAGATGAATGTAGCCCAGGCCCACGCGCGAGAGCGTGGCGAGCTTGGTCTTAACAAGCGGCAGTTTGTCGAAAAACACCACGGCCTCGTCCACGGTCATGTCGAGCACGTCGGCGATGGACTTGCCTTTAAAGGTTATCTCCAATGTTTCGCGGTTGTAACGCTTGCCGTGACAGGCTTCACATTGCACGTACACATCGGGCAGAAAATGCATTTCTATTTTTATCAGGCCGTCGCCCTGGCACGATTCGCAGCGGCCGCCCTTTACGTTAAAGCTAAAGCGCCCCGGATCGTAGCCGCGCATCTTGCTTTCCGGGAGCTGGCAGTAGAGCTGGCGCACCAGGTCGAAGGTTTTGGTGTAGGTGGCCGGGTTGCTGCGCGGCGTGCGGCCGATGGGCGACTGGTCGATGTCTATTACTTTGTCAAGATGCCCGATGCCCTTGACGCCCTTAAAGGGCAGGCTCTGCTGGCGCGAATGGTAGATCTTTTGCGCCAGGGCCGGATAGAGCGTTTCGTTGATGAGCGAACTTTTGCCGGAGCCGGAAACACCCGTGATGCAGATAAAAGTGCCCAGCGGCAGGCGCGCGTCAACGGATTTTAAATTATGTCCGCCGGCGCCTAAAAGCTCCAGAAAAAAACCGTTGCCGCCGCGGCGGCTGTGCGGCCGGCTAATATTTTTGCGGCCGCTTAAATAGGCCCCGGTGAGCGAATCCGGATTTTTGCAGACTTCCGCGGGTGTGCCGCTGGCCACCAGCCTGCCGCCATGAATGCCGGCGCCGGGTCCGATATCGATTAAATGGTCGGCCGCGAGCATGGTCTCCTTGTCGTGCTCGATGACCACCACGGTATTGCCCAGATCGCGCAGCGCCAGGAGCGTTTGCAGCAGGCGCGTGTTGTCGCGCGGGTGCAGGCCGATGCTGGGTTCGTCCAGAATGTAAATAACGCCGGTCAGGCGCGAGCCGATTTGCGTGGCCAGATTAATGCGCTGGTATTCACCGCCCGAGAGCGTAAGCGCGGTGCGGCTGAGCGTGAGGTAGGAAAGGCCCACGTTCATTAAAAAATCCAGGCGCGCGTCGATTTCCTTTAAAATTTGCTTGGCGATCTGCGTCTGCCGTTCCGGCAAAACGAGCGTTTTAAAAAAGTTTTTGCATAGGTCAATCGACAAATCGCACACGTCGGCGATGGAGCGCTCGGCGATTTTTATGGCCAGGCTCTCCTTCTTAAGGCGTTTGCCGTTGCAGGTGGTGCAGAATTTCTGGGACATAAAGCCCTCGATCCACTGGCGCACGTCCTCGGATGCGCTCTGGCGGTAGCGGCGCATGAGCTGCGGGATAATGCCCTCAAAGGTGCGCTTGAATTGGCCGAACCCTTCGCGGCTGCGCGCCTCCCATTTCATCACGATTTTCTCGTCGCCCGACCCGTAGAGCAGGATTTTGCGGTGCCTCTCGGAAAGCTCGTCGTACGGTTTGTCAAGCGGTATTTTAAAATGTTTACAGACCGAGAGCATGATCTGGTGGTTCCAACTGCCCATGGTGGTTGCGGCGTTCCAGGGCACGATCGCGCCGTTCTGCAAAGTTTCGTGAGGGTCGGGCACCACCAGGTCTTCGTCGATTTCCAAAAGGTATCCGAGCCCGGTGCAGGCCTCGCAGGCGCCGAAGGGGCTGTTAAAGGAAAAAATGCGCGGCGAAACTTCGGCATAGCTTATGCCGCAATAGGCGCAAGCCAGGCGTTCGGAAAAGGTAAGCGTTTCACCGTCGATGATGTCGATAAGCACGGTGCCGTCGGCGCTTACCTTGAGCGCGGTCTCCAGCGATTCGGTCAGGCGCTTTTTAAGCGCGCTCTGCATCACGAGGCGGTCGATCACCACCGCCACCGAGTGCTTTTTGTTTTTGTCAAGTTTTATGTCGTCGTCCAAGGAATATACTGTTTTGTCAACCTTTACCCGCAGAAAACCGTCGGTCTTGAGTTTTGTAAAGAGCTCGCGGTATTCGCCTTTACGCCCTGAGATCACCGGGGAAAGCACCTGAAACTTGGTCTGCGGCGGCACGGTGAGCACCTGGTCGGTAATTTCCTGCACGGTCTGGCGGCTTATGGGCCGGCCGCATTTATAACAAAAGGGCGTGCCCACGCGCGCAAAAAGCAAGCGCAGGTAATCGTAAATTTCGGTGATGGTGCCCACCGTGGAGCGCGGGTTGTGGCCGCTTATTTTTTGTTCGATGGCAATGGCCGGCGAAAGGCCTTCGATGGCATCCACATCGGGTTTTTCCATGACGCCTAAAAACTGGCGGGCGTAGGCCGAAAGCGACTCAACGTAACGGCGCTGGCCTTCGGAGTAGAGCGTATCGAAGGCCAGCGAGCTTTTGCCCGATCCGCTCAGCCCGGTTATGACCGTAAGGCTGTTGCGGGGAATGGTAACGTCGATGTTCTTGAGGTTGTGTTCGCGCGCGCCGCGGATGATAATGTCTTTATTTTGCATAATAATTTATTACGGTTGTGGCGGACGAATGTTCAAAACTAACGGATTTGTCCGGAGATAATTTTAAAGAAGCGCAGCTTCGATTACCGCTTTAACGGTTTGGGCCAGCGAAAGCGCCCTCATGGCTTCTTCCGCATTTATTTCGACATATTCGCCAGGATACCGGGAACGTACCGCATATTGGTTAAGATGTGATATTTCCTGGAGAGGTTCTGCAATGGCCGGATTGTCTTTTTCAATTAATTCAAGCAAATATTCAAGGTCATGCGTTCTGGGAAAAGCAATATTTTGATTGACAAGATACGCTTTAAGAAACTTCTCGCTTGCCTGTTGCGCATGAAAACATGCCACGCCGTAATAATCTTTCCGTTCCTCGACCAAGTATTGCGCCGCACCAAGGTCTTCGCGTGCCATTGTTAGCCAGCGTTCATGATCGGCCATAAATAATTCTGCCTTCCCTGCTGGCCGGATAAGCGAGTTCGCCGACCGTATTTTTCCTTTGTTCAAAATAAATTTTTGACATGACGACAATATCAAAAGGACGCCAAACCGCGCAGCGCCTTGCGGATGCCAAATTGCTCTTTTCCGGAGAAATCAGGGGCATCTTCTATAATAAGAAGGTCAGTATCGCTGTCGGAGGTCATTTTCCCCGAGGCAGCGGAACCGAACAGAAAGACCTTAA
>JAQUMP010000184.1 GCA_028718065.1 Chitinivibrionales bacterium
ACCTCCTCGGCGACCGAGGCTGCCGCGAGCGCGGGGATCAGCCTCGTGCGCCCGGGCGGCGATTCTCCAAAACATGGTCTTTTTAATGCAACGCATGGGCACGATTCGCCCGAAGTAATTTTTAATTCGCCCAAGGCCACCCAGGCAAAAGTCGAAATCGCGCGCGCGGCCCGCAAGTTGTGGGAACGCCAATATGTGGACGGCAACGGCGGCAATCTTTCGTACCGCATCAGCGACAAATACGTGCTTTGCACGCCGACCATGCTTTCCAAAGGTGATATTACGCCCGACGATATCTGCATGGTCGACATGGACGCAAACCAGGTGGCGGGCAAACGCAAGCGCACCAGCGAGATCAAGGTGCATCTGGAAATCATGAAGGCGCAGCCCAAGGCTTTGTCCTGTATTCATGCGCATCCGCCCTATATCACGGCGTACGCCCTGGTGGGCATGGTGCCGCCCGTAAACGTGATCTGCGAAGCGGAAGTGTTCGTGGGTCAGGTGGCCTATTCACCGTACGAAACTACCGGCAGTAAAGAAGTCGCCGAAAAACTGATCCCGCTGGCAAAGGATCACAATACCATACTCATGGGCAACCACGGCATGCTCTGCTGGGCCGATTCGGTCACGCATGCGGAGTGGTACGTGGAAATTATATAGACGTATTGCCGCACGCTCGTGATTGCCTCCCAGCTCGGCTCGCCTATCAAGCACATCCCCAACGAAAAAATGGGGCCGCTCATGGACCTTAAGCGGCAACTTGATTTGCCCGATCCGCGCCTTTCCGGCAAGGAGTGTACCCTTGCCGACATGCCGGAAAACGTAGACTCTATTACCGTTTGTCCGGGCGCCTGCCAGCAAGGCAAAGGCCCCTGCGGCCTGCACGGCACGGGTGCTTGCGCCAAGCAGCAGAATTCTAAAATGTCGCCCGATACCGCTTCCGATACCGAGGCCTTAATCAAAAAGATCACCGACGAGGTGATCGCCGCCCTTTCCAAAGGATAAACCATCATGAATTACGCGACCCTTACGCCGGCCCACATCGAAAAACTCACCGCCATCGTCGGTGCAGGCAACATCATCACTGAAAAAGAGAAGATGATCGACTATTCGCACGACGAATTTTCGCAGGCTGAAATCGCCCATTTCCCGGACATCGTGGTAAAACCGCACACCACCGAAGAGGTGAGCCGGATCATGAAGCTGGCCTCGGAGCAGAACCTGCCGGTCACGCCGCGCGGCGGGGCCACGGGGCTTTGCGGCGGTTGCGTTCCTATTTATGGCGGCATCGTTCTTTCCCTGGAAGGGCTTAAGAAAATCGTTGAGATCGACACCGAAAACGTCATGGCCGTGGCCGAGGCGGGCGTTACTTTACAGGAGCTATACCAGGCCATCGAGGCCAAGGGGCTCTATTTGCCGCCGCATCCGGGCGATGAGAATGCCACCGTGGGCGGCCTGGTGGTTTGCAACGCCGGCGGCGCGCGCGCCGTAAAGTACGGCGTGATCCGCAATTTTGTGCGCGGCCTCGAGGTAGTTATGCCCGACGGTCAAGTGACCATGCTGGGCGGCAAATTAATCAAGAGCAGCTCGGGCTACAGCCTTTTGCACCTCATGATCGGCAGCGAAGGCACGCTCGGCGTGGTGACCAAGGCCATCATCAATCTGTACCCGCCGCCACAAGCCATTTACACCCTGGTAGTACCCTTTAATTCGTTGGGCGAGGCCATAAAAACCGTTCCGGCCATTATCCAGGGCACCATCATGCCCATGGCCGTGGAATTTTTGGAACGCGAAACCATTGCCGTTACCGAAGATTTCCTGAACCGCACCTGGCCCACCAAAGACGGCAGCGCCTACCTCATGATAATCCTCGACGGCAGCAGCGAAGACGAGCTTATGCAGCAGGCCGAAGCCATCGGCCAGTTGTGTCTTGACAAAGGCGCTCTCGACGTTTTCGTGGCCGACGACAAAACCAAGCAACACAATATCCTGGAAATCCGCAGCCAGACCTACGAAGCCATGCGCGGCAATATGCTGGAAATCTTAGACGTTACCGTGCCGCGCGCTTCGATCGCCGATTTTGTCGCGGCCGTACACAAGGCCTCCGAAGAAATGGGCATCTGGCTGCCCACCTACGGCCATGCCGCCGACGGCAACGTGCATACCCACATCATGCGCGCGCGCTTTGACAAAGGCAAATGGACCGAGACGCCGGGCTGGCAGGAAAAATACGAAAAGGCCCGCGACCGCGTGCATGAACTGGGCAAAGAGTTCGGCGGCATTGTTTCGGGCGAACACGGCATCGGCATGGTTAAAAAGGAATATTTGACTCACTTTTTAGACCAGGTCCAGCTTTCGCTTATGCGGGGCATTAAGCAGGTCTTTGACCCCAAGGGAATCTGCAATCCGGGGAAAGTAATCTAATTTCCCCTTATGAATATCGCGGTAATCGGTATTGGCGGCGTAGGCGGGTATTTTGGCGGCAAGCTCACGCAGGTGCTCAAGAGCGATAAAAATTTAAAAATATATTTTATTGCCCGCGGCAAGCATCTTGACGAGATCAGAAAGAACGGGCTGCGGCTTGATTCACAAGACGGACAAATGCTCTGCCGGCCTACGCTTGCCACCGACAGCATCGCGGAATTGCCGATCCTGGACATCTCCCTTGTCTGCGTAAAAAGCTACGATCTGAATACGGTACTGCATCAGCTAAAACCGCGGATGTCGGATGCTACCATAATTCTCCCCCTGCTCAACGGCGTTGATATTTACGAACGGATACGCGCCATAATTTCCAATGCGGTGATTCTTCCCGCCTGTGTTTATATCGGAACGCACATAGAAAAACCCGGCACGGTCACGCAACGAGGAGGGCCCGGCGCCATTATTTTGGGAAATGATCCGCAACGCGAAATTAATACCGCGGCGCTGACCGACGTTTTAACAAAGGCAGACATTAAATTTAACTGGTCGGACGCCCCCTATTCCGAAATCTGGTCCAAGTTTGTTTTTATCGCCTCGTTAGGCTTGGTGACAGCCAATTTTAACAAGACCGTTGGAGAAATTATTCAATCCGAGGAATTGAGCGTATATGCCGTGGGCGTTATGAAAGAAATTATCGCAATAGCCAACAGCAAAAAGGTGAGCTTGCCGGCATCATTACTGGAAGATGTCTTTACAAAAGCAAAGAGTTATCCATTCGAAACGAAGACATCATTTCAGAGGGATTTCGAAATTCCCGGGCACAAGGACGAACGCGATCTTTTCGGCGGCGCCATTATTAGAATGGGAAAAGAATTAAATATTAAAACAGAAACCACAAAAATGATCTATGATTCCCTGCAGAAAAAGAAAGCCCCGGTTTAATGGTCCTTTAGCCACCCCATTCTGGGGATTTTCACGACAACCTCATCAAAAAAACTTGCCGCATTCCAAACAATCATATATAATCTAGACAGACTAGACATACAACACAATGATTGTTCAGCCTGATTCGGCGTTATCGGGCAAGCGAGGATGCAATGAAATCACTCTGGCAGCTCCAGGAAGCAAAAAACAAGTTCAGCGAAGTCGTCAACCATGCCCGGACCGACGGACCGCAGGAAATCTCGCGGCATGGGGAAAAAACCGCCGTCGTCATTTCTTTTGAAGAATACAAAAAGCTCAAGAAGCATCGCGGATCTTTGGCGGAGTTTTTTCACTCCTCTCCGCTTAAAGAAATCGATCTCACCCGGACGAAAGACCGCCCGCGCGAGGTGGAATTATGAACTATCTGCTTGACACTTGCATTATTTCCGAGTTGGCCAAACCGAAGCCGGAAAAAAAAGTTGTCACCTGGATCGAAGGATACGATGAAGATTTTTTCTTTCTAAGCGTGCTCACGCTCGGCGAAATCCAAAAAGGAATCGCGAAACTAAGCGATCAAAAAAGGAAGGCTTCCTATCAGCATTGGCTTGATGCAGATTTGCGCACACGGTTTTCCGGGCGAATTCTCCCGGTCGACCAGGACGTCGCATTAGCATGGGGAATTCTGCAAGGCAAGGCGGAAGCGGCCGGAAGGCCTTTGCCGACTGTCGACGGCCTTCTCGGAGCCACGGCGGTCGTTCATAACCTTACCGTCGTAACGCGCAATGAACCCGACCTTGTTGCCACGGGTGCGCCACTATTCAATCCCTGGAAAATGTGATTGACTTCGGGTAATATAACCAACACATCATCCGGCGCCCGATATCAACGGATTTATCGATCGTATCCCTTTGAACCGCAGGAAGTCACGATCCGCCGTATACAGCGTGCCGACTCCGTGTTCTTTCATTATAGCGGCAATTATCACGTCGGAGATGGCGCTGCCCCTGAAATGTCCGGAAAGAACCTCTTTTTTGTAAGCACTCCAAAACAAATCTGTTTCCGAAACAAACCTGATATTTGGCTGGCCAATTAAGCTGTCCAGAACAAAGACGGCTTGGGAGGGCGCAAGCGGGTTGGGTAAGATGCCGGCATGCGTCGTTATCCGCAGAAAAGAATGCGCTACCGGCCACGGCATAACCCATGTTTCCGGCGCTCGTGCCATTTTTTCCAAGAAAACCTTCGCCCGCGTATGCCATTCAGAATCCTTGTTTATGGAATAAATAAGAATGTTGACGTCGACAGAAAAGCTCATAGGGGCCTTTTCTCCATAACGGACATGAGCGCCTCTTTATCTTCAAGCGCTACAAAGGGCGTCCCCATGGAAAAAGAGGGTAGCGAAAACGGCTTTCGGTTCCCAACCGCAGTATGCGCCTCCTGCTGAAGGCCTTTGTTCAACAGCTCTGTTATTGTTTCGCCGAGAGTGATCTGACGCTCATGCGCGATTCTTTTTGCCCGCTTCAGTACGGATTCATGTAAACAAATCGTCGTTCTTGTCATGCTTTGACCTCCCTCTAACTATCAAATTCTTGCTTATAATATACCATGCAAATCATCACAATGCAATAACATATTCATCATGATGACTTATGAACTCAGGTTATTTTAAAACCTGACGCTTAAAATCATTTGCAGAAACTATTTTGCAAACTCCATAAATTTTAATTCGATGGATTTTATTATACGGGAAGCTGCTCGTAGGTAGTAATCGTGGATATTATCAAACAGCTCATTGCCGAATTAAACCTAAGCCCCTCCGGCATCGGCAATGCCATTGCGCTCTTTAACGAAGGCGCGACGATTCCCTTTATCGCCCGCTATCGCAAGGAGAGCACCGGCAGCCTTGACGAAATCCAACTGCGCGATATCCTGCATAAATATACCTACTATAAAGAGCTCGACGAACGGCGCGCGGCCATCCTGGAAAGCATTGGGGATAAACTTACGCCGGAACTTAGGGCTAAAATCGAGAGCGTGCTTAACAAAACCGAACTCGAAGATCTATACCTGCCCTTTAAGCCCAAACGGACTACGCGCGCAAGTAAAGCCCGCGAGGCCGGTCTGGAACCTTTGGCGCGCTGGCTGCTGGAGTGCGATTCCGCGAGCGCCGATCCGGCCGCCGAGGCGCAAAAATATTTAAACCCGGAAAAAGGCATCGATTCACCGGAAAAGGCGCTCCAGGGCGCGGCAGACATTCTGGCCGAAGAATTCGCCGAAGACGCCGATGCCAAAAAATGGCTGCGCTCGTTGGCCTTGGAGCAAGGAATAATCGTGAGCGTAGTACGTAAGGAGTTTAAAGACCAGACCACAAAATTTAACATGTACTATGATTTTAAGGAAAAAGTTTGCACCCTGCCGTCGCACCGGATCCTGGCCATGCTGCGCGGCGAGCACGAAAAATATTTGCGGCTGGCGCTGGAGTTTCCGCAGGAGGCGGCCTATAACTTTCTGGAAACGCGCTTTGTAAAGCACAAAAGCAGCGCGACGTTTGCTCTGGTTTGCGCTGCCGTAAAGGACGCGCTCGATCGGCAGCTTTCGCTCGCCCTGGAAACCGAAATTCGAATTTACCTGCGCGAAAAAGCCGAGGCCGAGGCCTTTGTGGTGTTCGGGGAAAATTTGCGGGCGCTTTTGCTTGCCCCGCCGGCCGGGCAAAAAACGGTCATGGGCATTGACCCGGGCTTTCGTACCGGATGTAAGGTGGCGGTGCTCAACGACAAAGGCGCATTTTTGGAGTATCACACCATTTTCCCTCACGAGCCGCACAACAAAAAAGAGGCGGCCGAAGAAACGATCCGGGGACTTATTAACAAGCATGGCGTCCGGCTTATCGCCATCGGCAACGGCACGGCCGGCAGGGAAACCGACCTGTTTATTAAATCGCTGCTTGGCCAAATACCGGAGGCCCTGCGGCCGGTGTGCGTTATGGTGAGCGAAGCCGGGGCCTCGGTTTATAGCGCCTCCGACGTGGCCATCGCCGAATTTCCGGAGATGGATTTAACCGTGCGCGGGGCCATTTCCATCGCGCGCCGCTTGCAGGACCCGCTTTCGGAACTAGTAAAAATCGATCCCAAGGCGATCGGCGTGGGCCAATATCAGCATGATGTCAACCAGGGCAAGCTTATGGCCCTGCTCGAGGAAACCGTGGAAAGCTGCGTAAACCAGGTCGGTGTAAACGTTAATTTAGCATCGCAGGAATTGTTAAAATATGTTTCCGGTCTAAACCGTATGGTTGCCGCCAACATCGTTAAATTCCGCAACGACAAGGGCGCTTTTTCAGCCCGCGAAGACCTTAAAAAGGTAAGCGGCCTGGGTCCTAAAATGTTCGAGCAGGCCGCCGGCTTTTTACGGATTCCGGAGGCAATAAATCCCTTAGACAATTCCTCGGTCCACCCGGAACGTTACGAATTCGTACGGAGCGTTGCGCGCGCTCTGCATGCGACCGTCGAGCAACTTATCGGCAACACGCCCGTTATAAAATCAATAAATAAAAACAGTTTTGTTTCCGAAA
>JAQUMP010000185.1 GCA_028718065.1 Chitinivibrionales bacterium
CTGCGCGGCAGAATTTTTATTATAACGGCGATTTGCCTTATCGTCGCCGTAATTTTTATCCGCAATAATCGTGATATTTTATTGCATCACGCGCGTTCGGCATCCGCGGAAAAACAATCACCGCTCTCCGTATCGAGCGCGGCTAATCCTGCCGATGGGTTTGCCGTAGCGCCGGAAAGCGCCCCGCGCGCCGATACCCAGGGGCCGCCCGAAGTTCCGGCGCAAATGCGGCCGGTTGCGCAAACAGCGGCGGCAGCACAATCCCTGGAAGGAGAGGAACCGCGCGAAAGTCAAGCATCTGTCGACCCAAGCGCCGCGCCGTCGTTGCAGCAATCGATCAAATTGGAAAGCATCGGTTGCACCATCCAAGGACGAAAAGACTTGCGTGTTTTTATCGCCCTGGAGCTCTTTTTTACAGGCGACTCGGCCCGGCAGGAGATCCTGCTCAAGCGCGAAGACCTAAAAATAATTGTAAAGCAAGTTGTCGCCGCAAAATCGCTCGACGACATGATCGTCGAAAGTTTGCGGCCCCAATTAAAAACGGCGCTCAACCGTCTGGTAACGCACGCAGCGATTGCCGATCTCGAATTCCGCGATTTTCGCATAGAGAAAGTTGATTAATCATGAATTTCATGAAAGTATTGGGGGCCCTTTTCGGGTCAAAACAGGAACGCGACATCCGCAAATTGCAGCCGCTGGTTGCGTTTGTCAATACCTTTCGCCAGGCGCTGCGCGGCCTGAGCGACGAGGATCTTAAGAAAAAAACGGCCGAATTCAAGGTGCGCCTGGAAAAAGGCGACACGCTCGACGATATCCTGCCGGAGGCCTTTGCCGTGGCGCGCGAGGCCACGCACCGTGTGCTGGGAGAGCATAAAAAGGTTTATGACCCATTTGTCAATGCCGAAATCGATTTCATGGCCCACTTCGACGTGCAGGTCATGGGCGCGGGCGTGCTGCATCAGGGCAAAATCGCCGAAATGAAAACGGGCGAGGGCAAGACCCAGGTCGCGGCCATGGCGGCCTATTTAAACGCCTTAAGCGGCAAGGGCGTGCACGTTATCACCGTTAACGATTACCTTGCCAAACGCGACAGCGAATGGATGGGCCGCATCTTTACTTTTCTGGGGCTCACGGTCGGCTGTCTTGACAAAACAGAACCAGGCACGGCTGAGCGCCGCGAAATGTACGCGGCCGACATTACCTACGGCACCAACAACGAATTCGGCTTCGACTACCTGCGCGACAACATGGCCACCACGCCGGACCAGTGCGTGCAGCGCCAGCTCAACTTTGCCATCATCGACGAGGTCGATAATATCCTGGTCGACGAGGCGCGCACGCCGCTCATCATCTCCGGGCCGGTCACCAAGAGCAACCGCGAGTACGAAGAACTTAAGCCGCGTGTGGCGCGTCTTGTCGCTGCGCAAACCCAGTTCACGCAAAAACTGATCGGCGACGCCGAAAACCTGCTGCCGACCGAGGGCAAGGAGTATGAGGCCGCCAAACTGCTGCTCATCGCCCAGAAAGGCGCCCCTAAAAATAAAAAGCTCATCAAAATGGTTAAGGAAACCGGTGTCGCGCGCGTCATGAAAACGGTCGAAGCCGACTACCTGCGCGACCGCAAACAGCACGACCTGGACGAGGAGCTCTTTTACGTCATCGACGAATCGGGCCACAGCGCCGAGCTCACCGAAAAAGGGCGGGTGTTGATTTCCGGCAGTGCCGACCCCGATTTTTTTATCGTGCCCGATCTGGCCGAATTAATCGGCGAGATCGATAAAAGTCAGGCGCTTTCGCCCGAAGAAAAGATCGCCAAAAAAGAGGAGGCGCATCGCGTTTACGCCGAGCGCTCGGAACGCATCCACAGCGTCAGCCAGATCCTGCGGGCCTATTCGCTCTTCGAGCGCGACGTCGATTATGTCGTGCAGGACGGCCAGATCCTCATCGTCGACGAATTTACCGGCCGCATCCTGCACGGGCGGCGCTACAGCGAAGGCCTGCATCAGGCGCTGGAGGCCAAAGAGGGCGTCAAGGTCGCGGGCGAAAACCAGACCTTAGCCACGGTCACCTTCCAGAATTTTTTCAAGATGTACGCCAAGATCGCGGGCATGACCGGCACCGCCATGACCGAAGCCGCCGAATTCCACGAAATTTACAAACTCGATGTGGTCACGGTGCCCACCAACCGGCCCATGGTGCGTAACGACTATAACGACGAAATCTACCGCACCCAGCGCGAAAAATATAACGCGGTTGTCAAGGACATCACGGACATGAACAAGCAGGGCAAGCCCTGCCTGGTAGGCACCACCTCCATCGAAAAATCCGAACTGCTCGGCAAGCTGCTCACGCGCGCGGGCATTCGGCACGAAGTCTTAAACGCCAAGCTGCATGCCAAGGAAGCGGCGATCGTGGCGCAGGCCGGGCGCCTGGGGTCCGTCACCATCGCCACCAACATGGCCGGCCGCGGCACGGACATCGTGCTGGGCGGCAACTTCGAGATCATGGCCAACCACGAACTCATCAAGGAAGGCATTTCTCCCACCGACCTCACGCTCGACGAAAAGCGCAAAAAATATCCGGCACTCTTTAAGGAGATCGACGAAGAGCACAAAAAGGTGGTCGATCTGGGCGGCCTGCACATCGTGGGCACCGAGCGTCACGAGTCGCGCCGCATCGACAACCAGTTGCGCGGCCGCGCCGGCCGCCAGGGGGATCCGGGTTCGTCCAAGTTTTTCCTGTCGCTGGACGACGACCTCATGCGCATCTTCGGCTCCGAGCGCATCGCCTCGATCATGGACCGCCTCGGCGCGGAGGAGGGCGAGGTCATTTCGCACCCGCTTGTCAATCGCGCTATTTCCAACGCCCAGAAACGGGTCGAAGGCCAGAATTTCGACCGCCGCAAGCACTTAAAAGAATACGACGACGTCATGAATTTCCAGCGCAACGAAATTTACGGCCTGCGCCAGAAAATCCTCAAGGGCGAAGAGGTCAAAAACGAGATCCTGGACCAGATCGCCGCCTACCTCGAAGGCGTGATTTATAAATTTACGGCCAGCAATCACGATCCCGAAATGTGGCGTATGAAAGAACTCTATATCGAACTGCAGGCCACGTGCTTTGTTTTAATTCCTGAAGAATCGGAAGCTCCGCGCAACCAGGACGCTCTGTTCGACCGCATCTGGGGCTTTGTCAAGCAGCACTACGAACAAAAAGAGCAGCGCCTCGGCGCGCCGCTCATGCGCCAGTTCGAGCGCGGCGTGTTTTTAATGGTCATCGACAATCTCTGGCGCGACCACCTTTACGAAATGGACCATTTGCGCGGCGACGTGCAGTACCGCGCCTTCGGCCAGAAAAACCCGCTCTTCGAATACCAGCGCGAAGCGCTCAAAGCCTTCGAGGAATTCCGCGGCACCATGGCGCGTGAAGTCGCCTCCTATATTTTCCGGCTCGAGCAAGTGCAGGAGGAACATCGAGAACCCGTGCGCTCGCAGACCATCCACGGCAGCGTGGATATCTTCGGCGACGCCCGCAATGCCGCTCCCCAGCAGCAGCCGGTTTCCTCGCGTCAAGCTTCTCCCGCGCAGGCGGCGGCCATGCAGGCCGGGCGCCGCCCCATGCCGGTGCACGCCGGACCTACGGTGGGGCGCAACGATCCCTGCCCGTGCGGCAGCGGCAAAAAATATAAAAAGTGTCATGGCGCCGCATGAAGCGCGGGCTTTTTATCACCTTCGAAGGCATCGACGGTTGCGGTAAAAGCACCCAGGTCGCCAAAGCCAATGAACGCCTCAGCGCGGCAGGCATGGAATGCCTTGTCACGCGCGAACCGGGCGGCACGCTTATCGCCGATAAAATCCGGGAGCTGGTGCTCACGCCCGGCCAGGAAGAAATGAGCTCCTCCTGCGAGCTGCTCCTGTACCTGGCTTCGCGCGCGCAGCATATCCATGCCAAAATCGGGCCGGCGCTGGCCGCCGGCAAAATAATCCTTTGCGACCGCTTTGCCGATGCGACCATAGCCTACCAGGGTTTCGGCCGCGGCGTATCGCTGCATATTCTGGCGGAGCTCAACGGTTTTGCCACCGACGGTCTCGCGCCCGACCTCACGTTTATTTTTGATATCAGCGTCGAGCGCGCCATGCAACGCCTGCGCGCGCTCAATAAAAAGGCCGACCGCCTGGAGTCCGAAGGCGAGGAATTTTTTAAAAGAATCCGCGAAGGGTATCTGGCGCTGGCGGCGAGCAATCCCTCAAGGATCGTGCTGCTCCAGGGCGAAAAAAGCATCGAAGTTCTGGCCGAGGCTGTTTTTCAAAAAATAAACGGCCGTTTGGCGGGCCGCTAAAGAACGCCGCGCTTTATTTATAAACGCCTTCTTTATGCCAAACGTCAAGCATAAGCCGGTAGCGCTCCAGTTTCATTCCCGTATAAATGCAATTGCTCGTGCCGAAAATATAACCGCCCCCCGGCATGCCGTTTTTAAGCGCGTAGCGCGCCGATTCCGTTACTTCCGCATCGGTACCTGTTTGTAAAGCGGCGCAATTAACGTTGCCGATCAGGCACACCTTGTCGCCGAAGCGTTTCTTGACATCGGCGATATCAACGCCGCCCTGCGGGTCCAGGCTGTGCAGGGCATGCGGATTGGTGGAAACCAGCGCATCGATAATCGGCATGATGTTTCCGTCGGTATGCTTGATAACGTAAAATCCCATCTCCCGATATCCCCGCGTAAGCTGCTTAAGGTACGGCGTAACGAATTCGTCGAACAGGGCCGGCGAAAGGAAGGGATTATTGTTAAAGCAGTAATCAGCGCACAAGGCGAAGACGTCAAGCAGCCCCCACGTTTTAATCGCTGCCCCTCTTTGTAAAGCATTGTCCACGTCCTGCTGCGCCCGGTCTTTCATCTCCTGGGGTTTTTCGGCGATATCGCAGACGAATTGCATCATGTCGTCGCCATTGGGCAGGCCGTAGGTTGCGTCGCCATGCAGGCAAAGGATATGGTTCTGCGCATCGATTTTGCGCACATGCTCAAACGATTGCCGGATGTCCTCGTCGTTCCATCCGTGCGGCACATTGTAAATCAACCCCGATAGCCCGAAAGCGTTTACGGTCTGGACATACAGCTCGGCAATGTCTTTTCTGTGCAAGTCCCGCTCGGTCTCGCTCATCTGCGTCCATTGATGATAATGCCGCTGGGAAGGATGGATTTTTCCGAACGCTTCCATGGTCAGGAAAAATTCGAGTTCAAAATGGGGAACCAACCCCTTGATCTCTTTGCGTTCCAGGGCGGCAATCATTCTTTCGCGTGGCGTCATGGCTTTTCCTTTCTTGGTGCCGATGCAATCAAAATGTTAAAGCTTAAACGCTCAAAATCACGGCCGTAGGCCGCCCCCCGATTCTTTGCGCAGAATTTATAAATATATATTTAAGCTGGCGGGAAATCGGGCGGTATTTTTACAAAAAAGCCAGGCCCTTAAGCTTTGCTTTTTGCTTGATTCGCGACACTGTGATAGCTATATTGCTCATTATGAATAAGAGTGCAACCAAAGGTGAAACCCCTTCCCAGTTGATCGACGCGCGGATCAAGGAACTTGGCGATTGGCGCGGCACAATGCTCTCCCATCTCCGCGCTCTCATCAAACAGGCCGACCCAGCGGTGGTCGAGGAGTGGAAGTGGAACGTTCCGGCCTGGTCGCACAATGGACTGATCTGCACCGGCGAAACGTACAAGAGTGCCGTCAAGCTCACGTTTCCCGAGGGCGCAACGCTTAAGGACCCTTCAGGATTATTTAACTCAAGCCTTAAAGGCAACGCCAGGCGCGCCATCGATTTCCATGAGGGTGACACAGTCGATGCGGACGCCTTCAAGGCGCTCATACGCGCCGCCGCAGCCCTGAACGGATAATAAGAGCAGGCACGATCAATTTGATTCGGTCAATTTTATTTCCGCTGCGGTGCGGCAAAAGGATGCCGTTTTCGTATATCAAATGTCAATTCCATAATGTCCAGCAAAAATGACATTCCTTTGTCTGTTGGGTGCAGTGGTCTCGGCTCTTTCTATTCCGTATGGGTCGGTCGGCAACTTTTTGGAATGTTCCCTCTTAAATATCTTCTCCACTTCTCTATCTTTGAACTTTTTAATAAAATCAAGCAATGCCCGGCCATAAAAAAAGGGCTCGCAAATCTTGCAAGCCCTTGATTATATTGGTAGTCCCAAGGGGAATTGAACCCCTGTTGCAGGAATGAAAATCCTGTGTCCTAACCACTAGACGATGGGACCGAAAATCGAAATACCCCAAAAAGGTTTTTTACAAAATAAGAGTCAATAAATATAAATTTTGGGAGTACTAAAATAAATATATTTAACAAGGGTAATGGCTTTCGTTGTTTTCGGGAGTGAGGGAAAATGGTTAAAAAAATAATGTGGGTAATTATCGCCTTGGCGGCGGCAGTGTCAACGGCGGTCGTCGTGGGTCTTTTTAATCCTGCCGAAAAAGTCAATGCATTATGGATTGTGGTGGCCGCAGGCTGTTTTTACGCCATCATGTACCGGTTTTACTGCGCCTTTCTGGCGGCAAAAGTGCTCTCGCTCGATTCGCGCCGCAAAACCCCGGCCCTGCGGCTGAGCGACGGCGTCGATTACGATCCTACCAACCGCTGGGTGCTTTTCGGCCACCATTTCGCCGCCATCGCCGGCGCCGGGCCGCTTATCGGCCCCATGTTGGCGGCCCAATTCGGCTATGCACCCGGTTTTCTCTGGATATTAATCGGCGCGGCGCTCGCCGGTGGCGTGCACGATATGGTGCTCCTGGCCGCCTCGGTGCGCCGCAACGGCAAGTCCCTGGCGCAAATCGCCAAAGACGAAATCGGCCCGGTGGGCGGCGTGGCC
>JAQUMP010000186.1 GCA_028718065.1 Chitinivibrionales bacterium
TCCGGGGATGGCCGCACGCCCTTTCCCGCGACCAGAAATTTGTCCGAACCTTTTTCCGCGGGAATGGTTTTTCCAAGAACATTCATCCCAGGCGCGCCTTCGGCAGGAATAGTGACGACCGCCAATACCTGGTCCTTTTGCGTTCTTGGAATACTTGCACTGCCCTTGTAATCGATTCGCCCGTCGGGCTGTACCTTGAAGGTTTGCTTTTCATCGCCGGTGTCGAATTTATAATCTATATCCGCGTTTCCACCGGGGGATGGCGGTCTGCCCGCGGCGACAATTACATTTTGCAGGGGAAGACGTTTTTCATAGGCTTCATTAACGGTTTCCTGGATGGTTTTTTCTAGAATGCCGAAAATCACGTTTGCTTTATGGATTTCTTCCCTGACGGCTTCAATGGTAAGCTCCCTGCCTGCACCATTACCGGGCGCACAATCCATTATGGCCTGCATGCCGTCGTCTGAAATTCGGATTTTTATACTGCAGTCGATATCGGACGGAAATACATGCAGGGTGTCCCGGATAATCAACACCTTGCCTTTTACCCTGGCGCGATAACATTCCTTTTTCTCAAGTTCGTCCTTATCAACGTTACGTCCTGCATAAAAAGCAACGCTCTCGTTAGGCTCGCGAGTGGCAATTACCTGTCCGGGCAGGACGTCCTTGACGAGCAAGACCCTTTGGATGTCCACGGTCTCATATTCATCACGATCGTCCAGCCGCTCATATTCCACATCTTCCTCAAAAACCAGTTTTTCCCGTTCGGTGGTTTCCCTGAACCGGCCGCGCTCGATGGTAATTTCCTTTTCACCGACAAAACCGCGCATTCTTAGTTCTTCGAGGGTCATTCCCTGGACAATCTCCCGGCTCTCTATATCCTGCAAACTGGATTCAAGTCGCTCCAGAAGCTTCTCGTTTTCAGGTTCCGATTTGTTATTTTGGCCTTGGTCGGTCATGGCGTTTTTTAGACTCCCCATTCCTTGATCATTCCAAAGGCTTCGTGTTCCACCTGGGCGATTATCGCCCTTAGTGCCGCGCTTTCAATACCGGCATGTTTATAGGCCTGCATATCGATTTCGGCGGTCAGGTTTTCTACAAATCGACCGATACCGGCTTTCCGCGTTTCGGCATCGGCGATATGAACGATCTCAATAATGCGCCTTGATTGCTCCGCGCTCCGGGGCAGGACCGAAGGGGTATGATGAAAGCGCATTACGTCAACTAAAAATTCCGGTATGCGCCAGCGTAATCCCAGATGCGCGCCTATGGTACCATGGTCCGTGCCGAGCACCGACCGCTCGGTCTCAAGAAAATCGCTCTTTTGATCCACCATTCTCTCCAGGATGGCGATGAATTCGTCGTGCAGAAACTGGTCCGTCGTGAGGATGCCGATATCATGCAGCAGTGCCGCCAGAAAACAATCTTCAGGATCAACCTGTTTAGTTTGGACGGCTATAAGCTTTGCGCCGAGCGCCGTGGCAAAGGTATGCACCCAGAACTGTTCACGGTCGAATATCGATGTGCGGGCATTGTCCTGAAACGCCTTTACCACGGAAATGCCCAAGACCAGATTTTTGACCGTGTTCAATCCCAGAATGGCGATGGCGTGCTGGATGGAGGACACCCGCGTGCGTAAAGCGTAAAACGCGGAGTTGACGAGCCGTATTACCCGCGCGGCGATGGCCTGGTCGCGCGCGATTACCGCGGCAATCTGGACCATACTCGACATTTTGTTTTCCACGAGCTTGAGGATCTGCCCGGCCACGACCGGAAGTGTCGGCAGATTTTCTACCTTGTCAAGAACGCGCAGGACTTCGGTCTGGGTCATGGTCGCCGTTTCCGTTACGAGGGAAGACCTATAAAAAACGAACTACCCTTGCCCTGCATGGTTTCGCAGTAGATCGAGCCACCCATGAGCTCCGCAAGCGAGCGCGCAATAAACAGGCCGAGCCCGTTACCATGGACCGCACGCGTCTTTTCATTGTCCTCGCGGAAATATTTGGTAAATAAAAAGGGTTTCTTTGCGTCGGCGATGCCGATGCCTCTGTCAACTATTTCCATCGTGGTTTTTAAACCGTTTCCGGAAAGTCGCACGACGATGGGCGATTCTTTTGGAGAAAAAACCGCTGCGTTGGAAAGGACGTGCATTATAATCCGCTTTGTCTTTTCAAAGTCGGCTTTTATCGAAAAGTCCCTCCTGCCCTCGATCCTGAGCCGTTCCTTGAGGTCTTTGCACAAATCCTGTGTTTTTTCAAGATCGGCAACCGCCCGATCAATCGCTTTCCCCGGATAGAACGATTCAATCTCGAGTTCCTTTTCAGCCAACCCGGTTTCGATATAAAAGAGGTCGCGCAAGTCCACCAGAAGAGCATTGAGCCGGTTTACCTCCAGGACGCTGAGCCCGACGATTTCCTGTACCGATGCGGGCAAGGGCGCGATTTTCCCGGCGTTTAAAATGGACAGGGACGTCTTTAACGTCGCCAGCGGGTTGCGCAGACTATAAAGAATGCTCTGAAGGAATTCGCGTTTGATCGTTTCCATTTGCCTGAACGCGGTGGCGTCCTCAAGAACGATCAATATGCCGTTTTCTTCCGGCCCGGCATAGTGCGATGCGCATCCCTTGACGTATTTCCCGCCCCGTTCGAAAAAGAAGTTCTGGGTCGAACTGTTGTTCCTCAGACGGTCCACCGCCTCCCGCACCTCTTCAACCGGCACGCTTTTACAAAAGGAGCCTGAAAGGGTGTCCTCTATTCCCATGTCAAGCAGACTCAATGCCGGTTTGTTTACGCTTACGACGCCGTCGTCGGCCCCGAGCGTTACAATCCCCACGGGAAGCTGTTCGATAAAGCTTTCAATAACCTGGGTAAAATGCTCCATTGTTATCTCCTTAAGGGACGGCATGCTTATTAAGCATTTGCACGAGTTCGTCAAGCTCGAACGGTTTGGCGATGTAATCGGCCGCTCCCTGTTGAATGGCAAGGGAGTAGCCGTTGGAATATTCCCTGGCGGTAAATATTATAACGGGGATCCCGCTCATTTTCGCGGTGGCTTTGATCCTTTTCAGAACTTCCCATCCGTCCATTCCCGGCATCATGATGTCCAGAAGGATAATATCAGGAATGTTTTCATGGGCCTTCTCCAGACCTTCCAGCCCGTCAAACGCCCCGACGGGTTCAAAATCAAAGCACCTTAAAGCCAGAATGGTCGATTTTACCAGCAGCTTTTCATCGTCGATAATCAGGACTTTCATTTTGTGCATGGGACCTCCTCAAGGGGAATATTAAGCATGAATTTGCTTCCTTTGCCTTCTTCCGACTCAACGCTGATGTTTCCATACAGAATATTCAAGGCGCGTTTAACCAGATACAGTCCAACTCCAACGCCGCCATAATGCCGGGTAAGCGGGTTTTCGCCCTGTCTGAAACCTTTAAACATGTTTCGCTGCACTTCCGGCGACATGCCGATTCCCGTATCCGTGATTCGAATATTCAGAGAATCTTTCCCGGCCTGTTTTTGCCGTTGGATTGAAATGGTAATCTCCCCATTGCGGAAACTGAATTTGACCGCATTACTCAAGAGGCAGAAAATTACCAGGCCAAGCAGCCCCGGATCGCCGTATACCCGACCGTTTCCAGGAAGGCTTTCCACGCAAATTGCCAATTTTTTCTCTTCAGCTTCGGCCTGTATCAGATCAAGTCCTTTTTTTACAAGGTCGGTAATATTTACCAATCTGGATTCGCCGGTATATTGCGAGTGGGAGAGACTGGAGAGCATGGAAAAGTTATAGATAAGCGCAATCAACCGGCCGGAAGCCGATTCCAAGCCGGCCATTATTTCGGTCCAGTCGTTTGTTACCATTCTTTTAAGCCGGATGATTTCCAGAAAGTTTTTAATAATCGTAATCGGCGTTCGCAGTTCATGAGCGACCGAACTTATAAAAAAATCATGCATCCGGTCGGCTTCGACCTTGGAGGTCTGGTCGATAAAGTTGATAATCCGGCCGACAACCTGTCCAGCGACGCCTAAAAAATCGGAGATACGCACCAGATAATGGGTCATGTTTCCCGAGGTGGCGGGAATGGATATAATGCTTTGAGAATCGGTTGCGGAACCGGCCTTGATTATTTCTAACAGACGACTCGCATAAGAAAACTTGTCTATCGCCGACAACAGATCGCAACCGGCATATTGTCCGAAAGATATCCCGGTGATTTCCTGGGCGCATAAATTCATGTAAACGATCCGGTAATCATTATCGATTGAGAGAATACCCTCCTGCATGTTCGTAAAAATACCGTCCATCAGCCGTTCTTTTTCCTCGAGCACTTCCTGAAAAACGCGATGTTCCTCCTCGGCGTGTTTACGTTCCGTTATGTCGCGAAAAATTCCCAGGATGTACTCATGCCCTTTCATGCGTACCCTGGCTCCCCTGATTTCCACGGGAATGGTTTTGCCGCTTTTTGAAATCAGCTTTTCTTCGAGAATCAACCCGGCATCCGATTTCTGGTGTTTGATAAACGTTTTAGTCAATTCCTGATCAAGTTCCTGCGGCGGATGCAGAATGGACTGATGTTTGCCTATCAAATCGTTTTTTTCGCGTTCAACCAGACCATACAGAGCACGGTTGCAATTTACAATCTTTCCAGTTTGTGCATCGGCTAAAGCTATCCCATCGCGTGCATCTTCGAAAAGGACCCGGTAACGCTCCTCGTTTTCGGCCAAAGCTTCCCGGGCTTTTGTTTCCAGGGAAATATCGCGCACCGTTGCAAGTAAAAAAGATTTTTCTTCCAAAACGATGCGCGTCAGCAGCACCGTGGCGGGAAAGGTCTCCCCGGTTAATTTTTTATGGGTCCATTCAAAAAAATGTGAGCCCGTTATCATGGCCCTGCCGATCATCTCCGCAGCCTTTGCATCGGACGGACTGCCATCCGGCTGTCGTTCCGGAGATAAGTTCCAAGGACCAAAGGAAGTAAATTCCGCGGCGTCCCGCGCGCCAAAAAGCTCCACGCAGGCCGGATTGCCGGATGTAAATTTCCATGAGGGCCCTTCAAGCGTCATGAGGGCGTCGTGCGAGCATTCAAACAATATGCGGTATCGGTTTTCACTTTCACGTAGTGATTCTTTATCGGTTTCATGTTCGCGGGTTTCTTTTTCCAGCATCACCTTGATGGCACTCTCCTTTTCCTCAAGGCGATGCAGATATCGGTCCCGTTCTATTTTTAAATCCATTACTTCAAGCGCCTGGGTTATTTGCAGCAATAATGGAACAAATTGAATCGGCTTGTTAAAATAGCCAAAAGCTCCCAACTGTATGCTTTGCTTGATGTTTTCAATATTTTCAATATCCTCGTTTCCCGTAATCATTATTGCTTCATAAATATTGTTCCTGATGTCCAATTTTTTCAGCAGCGTGATTCCATTCATTTCCGGCATCATCATGTCGATGATAAACAGGTGAAAAAATTCCTTTTCAGCCTTTTCCCAGGCTTTCAGACCGGAACCGCACGTTTCAACCGAATAACCTTTATCGGAAAGGGCCTCCGCAATAAGGTTGCATACCTGAGGCTCGTCATCGACAACAAGGATTTTATAATCTTTTTTTTCCATGCTTAATCAAATTCCGCCTTATTTCAAAACTCCGTTAAAAACTTAAAGATCGTGATCTGATACGTATGCCTGAACCTTCGACTATAGGGGTTGCCTCTCGGAGCATATTGAGCTATATTCTACCTGAAGCCAGGACCTTTAAAGCTTGCGACAATTGTCGCCTTAAAAGGGTCATTTCGGACTAAAACAGCGTTTACCTTTAAGGATGATATTATTATCGATAAAGCCTTATAATTATACTAATCACAACGGGAAAAGTCAAGACTATGTTTATATTTTCGTTCTCTGTAAGTTATCATAAATAATTCAATAATCGTTACTTTTTGTGTTTTGTTGATGTATAATTATTTAAAAAGGCAGGAGCATTCATGACCGATCTTTTGGATATCTATACTTATTTGGATTTCCGGAAGTTTCTTGCCGATTATTACGAGTGGAAAAAGGCAAGCAATTCCGGCTTTTCCTACCAGATTTTTTCCCAGCGTGCCGGTTTTGCCAGCAAGTCCTTTATCTTTCAAGTAATCAAGGGCAAAAAAAAGCTTTCCCAAGGCGCTATTGCCAGCCTTTGCGAAGCCATGAGGCTTACGAACACCGAAGCGACATACTTTGAAAACCTTGTTTTTTTCAATCAGGCGGAAAAATTCAAGGAGAGGTCTTTTTATTTTAAAAAACTCAATTCCATGCACGTACGCACCGCGGACGCAGCCAGGGCAAAAAAAATAAGGAAGGACCAATTCGATTATTTTTCGCAATGGTACAATGTAACTATTCGGGCGCTGATAGACCAGATTCCCGTTAAGAAAAGCGATTATCCGGAACTTTCCAGGATGTTGCTGCCTCAAATCAATCCCCTCAAGGTTAAAAAATCCATCGAATTGCTCGAACGGCTCAAACTTATCCAAAAGCAAGCGAATGGTCATTATAAAATCATCGATAAAATCGTTACCACGGGCCAGGAAGCGGGGGATTTAGGGATTCAGCATTTTCATCTCGCCAACATGGCCCTTGCGCAAAATGCCATGAAGCTACTGCCAAAAGACGAACGCAATATTTCCAGCCTTACGCTCGGGATTTCGGCGGAGGCATATAAAAAAATCTGCACTCTTATATATGAATACGAGGATAAAATCCTCCAAGTTGCCCGAAATGATAACAAAGCAGACAGGGTATATCAGCTCAATGTTCATTTTTTCCCGGTAACGAAAAAGAACATCGCAGCGAGGAT
>JAQUMP010000187.1 GCA_028718065.1 Chitinivibrionales bacterium
GCGGCGATTTGCGAGGCGGTCAGACGCACCGCGCCGGCCCGCTCCATCGCGGCCATCATGCGGTCGAACACCGACTCAACGACGAACACTTCTTTTTCGCCGATGCAGAGCAGGTTGTTGTCGAACGAGGCTCCTGCCATAATGTCCCGCGCGGCTTTGTCTAAGTTTACTCCTTCGTCAACCACGGCGGGCGGATTGCCCGGACCGGCAGCGATCACGCGTTTGCCGGATTTCATGGCGGCCTTGACCACGGCCGGACCGCCGGTGACGCAGATCAACGCCACCTGGGGATGATTAAAAAGTTGGTTGGCGGTCTCGATCGTGGGTTTTTCCATGATCGTGAGCAGGTTAGCAAGGCCACATGTTTTCTGGATGCCCCGGTTAAAGAGCTGCAAAGCGTATCGCAAGGAGCGGGCCGCCGCGGGATGCGGCGAGAACACCGCCGTATTGCCGGCGGCGATCACGTTGATGGCGTTGCCCGCCATCGTGGGCACGCTGTGCGTGGCCGGCGTGACCATGCCGATTACGCCGAAGGGCGCGGCCTCAATTAAATGCAATCCGGTTTGGTCGATGCGCGAGGCGGTTTTAAAAATTTCTACCCCAACCACGCGCGGCACGAGCTTGAGTTTTTCTACTTTATGGTCGGCCCGGCCGATGCGCGACTCATCGTATTCCATGCGCCCCAGCTCCTCGGCGCGCTCCACGCAGATCCGGCGGATAACCGAGCAGATCTCGCCACGTTTGTCAAGACCAAGCGCGCAAAGCTTTTTCTGCGCGGCGGCGGCGGCCAGTACGGCGGCATCGACCGTGGCAAAAACGCCGTCGCTGCCGCTACCGTAATGCACCGGACTTGCCTGCGATAGGGAGGCTTTTTCCGGCACAGCCGGCCGCGTATTCATGGCACTTTGCAAATGCGGCTTAAGCCGCTTGACAACTTCGGCCACAATGGCGCTCACGTCCTGCGATAAAATTTCCTGACCCGTAGTAGCCATTAAACGCTCCCTTTACTAATTGGCGAAATCAGGGCGATCCTTTTAATCCGGTTAATCATGGTCATGGTTTGGGAATGCTTTTTCCCTCTACTTCAACACTATCCACAATGCCCACGATCACGGCATCCACCGGCGCGTCTTTGGTGCATTCGGTCATGCGCGCGGAACTCCCCTGCGTAAACATGACCATTTCGCCCTCGCCGCAGTTAACACAGTCCACGGCCACGATGCTGCTGCCCGAGGGAGTAAATTTATTGTCTTTGGTGATGTAGGGCTGAATAAACAGCAGTTTAAAACCCGCAAACGATGGATGTTTGGGGGTAGCAACGACTTTTCCAATGACTTTTGCTATAAACATAATGGTTTTTTCCCGTTAAGTTTTAAACACATCAGGGACGAAAAGCTTTTGTTACGACAGCATTACAAATACGTCGTCGTGCGGCCGCGGCAAGACTTGCGCGTTAACCACTTCGCCCACCGCACCCGCGGCCATGGCGCCCGCATCGATCGCCGCCTTTACGGCCGCGACTTCTCCGGCGATATAACACGAGCAGAGACCGCTGCCGGCCTTTTTCCAGCCGCTCAGTTCCACCGTGGCGGTTTTGCACATGGCGTCCGTGCCGCATACCAGGGCGGTAAGCCCTTTGGTTTCGATCATGCCGATTGCCTGTTTTGCCATAATTCACTCCTTGTATAAGGTGATATTTTGTAATTGCTTGCGTATTCAGTATTCAGTATTCAGTATTCAGAATTCAGTATTCAGTATTCAGAATTCAGTATTCAGTATTCAGAATTCAGTATTCAGTATTCAGAATTATTTGCTCGGTTTCTTTATTCTGACTCCTGACTTCTGATTTCTCAATTCTGATTTCCAATCATCTCCGCCACCGCCCGCGCCACGATGATTTCTTCGTTGGTGGCCACCACTAAAACTTTTACTTTTGAATCCGCGGCGGAAATAAGGCCTTCGCCCTTGAGCGCGGCATTGGCCGTTTCGTCAAGAATAATCCCCAAGCTACGGCAGTTTTTAAGCACCGCCGCGCGCACGGCCGCCGCATTCTGGCCGATGCCGCCCGAAAAACTAACGGCATCCACGCCGCCCAGATCAAATAAAAACGCACCCACATAGCGTCGCACACTGTAAACAAAGGCGTCCAGCGCCAACTGGGCGCGGCTATTGCCTTGAGCAGCCGCCGCTTCAAGATCGCGCACGTCGCCGCTAATGCCCGAAATGCCCGCCAATCCCCCTTGTGTTCCGAGCAGGTTTGCCATGGCGTCCGGTGAAAGCGCGAGGTTTTTCATCATGTAAAGCACGGCGAACACATCGATGTCGCCTACGCGGTTGTTCTGCGGGATGCCGCATTGCGGCGTCATGCCGAAACTGGTGTCCACCGCTTTTCCTTCGCGGATTGCGGCCACGCTCGACGAACCTCCCAGATGACAGGAGATATGGCGCGCGGCCGTGGCGCCCAGAAGCGCGCCGACGCGCTGGCCGGCGTAGCGATGGCTCGCGCCATGAAAACCGTAACGCTGCACGCCCCAGTTTTGACGCCATTCATAGGGCACCGCGTAAACTTCCGCCGCTGCCGGCATCTCTCTAAAAAAGTCCGTCTCCAAAAGCGCAAACAGCGGCAATTCCGGCGATGCTTTTTTAAAGGCGCGCATGGCCGCCACATAGGGCGGATTATGCGCCGGCAACAGGAAAAAATAATCTTCCATGGCCTTGAGCAGCTTTTCGTCCACCGGCGCGCAACCGGTAAGATTGTGCGCGTGAACGGCTTTAAAACCAACGCCCGCAAGCTCGGAGAGCGCCGCGAGCGGCTTGCCCGGCCCGACTAAAGCTTTAAGGCATTGTTCGATAGCGCACTCATAGTCCGGACACGGGCCGTCTTTGCTGCCGATGCGCTCGATGGCGCCTTCGGCAAGCGTGCGTTCGTCCCGCATGTCAATAAGACGGTACTTAAACGAGGTGCTGCCGATATTAGGAATTAATATTTTCATGCGGTCTTGTTACTTGATAAAATTCTGCGTTACCACGGCATTGGGCTGCGGAATTACGTGGGAGCCAACCAGTTCGCCCCCGGCCGTTTTTAAGGCCTGCACGCCGGCGTCGACGGCCGAGCGCACGCTGCCCACATCGCCGGTGACCAGGGTGGTGGCAAACCCGCCGCCGATGGAAACCATTTTTATCATGCGCACGTTTGCCGCTTTACACATGGCGTCACCGGCCGCAACCAGCCCGACCATGCCTTTACTTTCGACCATTCCAATTGCTGAACTCATGAGTGATATCTCCTTTTAATATTTATTTAACCTTGTTACAGGGACGCTTTGGAGCCTTTGGCAGGCGCGTAAAAGAGCGCCAGCTCGTCGGACGGATTGGGAATGACCTGCGCCGCCACCACTTTGCCGAGCCGTCCGGCGGCTTCGGCGCCAAGATCGATCGCGGCCTTTACCGCCGCGACATCGCCGTCAAAAAACGCCGTGACCATGCCCGACCCGGCCGTTTCCCAGCGCAAAAAATTTACCGGGGCGGCCTTGGTGACCGCGTCCACGGCCTCGACCATGGGGATAAACCCGACGGTCTCGATCATGCCGATTGCCTTTTTCATGCGTAAATCTCCTTTGTTAATATGAAGTGTTTTTGTCCGTTGTTTGTTTCCGGCCTATTTGGTAAGCTCCACGGACTTGGCGCTGCACAGATTGCAGGCGTTGGCTTCGTCCGTATCGCAATGCACCTCCAGCTTAAAGGCCGGGTCCACGCGCACATGCACCTGCGTAAAAACCACGGGCGCATCGCTGTGAACGTGCAGTTTCATGATCTCTTTGTTCTTTACGCCGTAATAGTCGGCGTCGGCCGTGCCCATGTGGGCATGGATCACGGCGCGAATGACCCCTTCTTTTAATTCGAGCATGCCCGCCGGACCCATGAGCCAGGCGCCCGGCGTGCCGGCAATATCGCCCGACATGCGCACCGGCACCTTATTTATGCCGAGCATGATCGTGTCGGTGTAAGCCAGTTCGACCTGCGAATAGGGCCGCACCGGCCCCAGAATGCGCACATTGGAAATAAGACGGCTCTTGGGGCCGATGATGGTCAGGGTTTGTTCGGAAGCAAAATGTCCCGTTTGGTAAAGCGGCCGCTGGACGGT
Organism: Chitinivibrionales bacterium; assembly: GCA_028718065.1. Taxonomy (GTDB): domain Bacteria; phylum Fibrobacterota; class Chitinivibrionia; order Chitinivibrionales; family FEN-1185; genus JAQUMP01. Next base: position 4,145 of record JAQUMP010000187.1, read on the forward strand.
CAGTTTTGCGCCGGGGCCGAAAAGCGCCTCAAGATGCGCCTGGGTAAGGTGAATATGTCGCACCGAGGCATTTACCCGCAGCGGCGAGCGTGTTGCCGGTTTTTGAGCGGCCGATTTTATTTGGCCGGAAAGGCGTTCCATGATTACTTCACGGACGACATTTTCTACGATTTTTCGGTCGATTGCTATGGCCATAATCAGTCCCCCAGGGCATAAGCATTATGCCCCTACTATATATATTCCTTTAATAATTCCGGACTCGGGGCCGCGATGAATGCCGTATTTACCAGCATGCCGTCGCTGGTGGCCATGGCCGCGCCCGCTTCGAGCGCGGCCTGCACATTGCCGATGGATCCGGTAAAAAGCACAAAACCCTTGCCGCCGAGCGCCATGGCAAGGTGCAACCGGAACAGCGTTATGTCCGCCGCTTTTGCCGCGGCGTCGGCCGCGGCCAGAATGCTTGCCACGGAGAATGTTTCGATCACGCCGAAGGCGCCCGGGTTTTCCACCTGAACCGATCCGCCCAGCGCCGGAAAAATCGCCGGATGCAGATTGGTGACCACGGCCGTATTGACTAAACACGAACCGGCGGCAGCCGCGCCCACCGCGACGGAAGTCTTTACACTCGCGACATCGCCCTTGACCACCAGAATATATTTGCCGGGGCAGACCGTGCGGGCGAGCACCAGGGTAACGGAAGCGGCCTTGAGCATGGCGTCCTGCGCGCGATAGCCCAAGGCGATGCTCGTGAGTTCGACGATGCCGAGTGTGTTGATGTCGATCATAATTTTTTTCTTTTTTTTTGGTAGGGGCACGTTGCAACGTGCCCCTACGTTTTAATAACAACGTGCCCCTACGTTTTAATTATTATTGTTTCGCCCACGGAAACCACCATACCGGCAATCCCGGTGTGAATTTTAGCGCCGAGTGCGCCCGGAGCGATATCGGCCACCAATTCGCCCGCACTCACGCGCTGACCGGGCTTAACCACGGCGACTGCCGGGGCGCCGATGTGCTGCCGCAGCGGAATGGTTACCTGCTTGACAGGTACAACACCCGCAAGAAGCGGTGCATGGTTGACAAATTCGGTAAGCCCCAGTTTTTGCATAAGCCGTTTTATGGGCACGCGCCGCGCCGTGTTAAGCGCATGGGCCGACGTTACTTTTCCTTGCCACTGGACTTTAGCCTGACGGGCGGCGGATTTTGCGCCTTGGCAGGCGGCGCGCGGATCCAGGTCTTCGGGGCAGGCGCACAGGCTGCACAGGTTGCAATCGCTGCAAAAGAGCGCTCCGGCCAAGGGTAGAGCGGTATCGGAGAAACCTAAGCTCCGCATAGCTAAATGCGGCTGCACCGGATGGCCGAGCAAATAACGCGGGCACCACTCCGTGCAAAAACTGCATTGGTCGCAGGCCGCGCGCGCGATGCGGACGGTTTGTTTTACCGTTCGGGAGTAACGCCGGATAAGGAAATGGTCCTCCGGCAAAATAATAAGCCCGCCGGTGGTTTTGGTAATGGGCTCGTCCAGACTTTTGGCCAACCGGCCCATCATGGTGCCGCCTGCCAGGGCGCCAAAGGATTTTTCCGTGGCGCCGCCCGCGGCCGTAAGCGCATCCTGTAAAGAGCTGCCGACGGTCATTTCCAGCGTAACGCTTTTTTTAACCGCGCCGGCCACGGTAATGAATTTGGTGGTTACCGCTTTTTTACGGCCGATGTTAACCAGGGTTTCCACGTTATTTACAATCACGCCGACATCCAGCGGCAGCCCGCCCGGCGGAATGACTTTGCCGGTAACATCGTAAACAAGAACGAATTCATCGCCGGCCGGGTAAACGTCTCGGAGCGCGCAAATGGAAACATTATGCGGCAAGTTCTTTTTGAGCAAGGCAATAACATCGGCGTGTTTTTCTTTAATGCCGATATACCCCTGTTTGGCGGCCGTGACCTGCATGGCGGTGGCCAGGCCTGCAAAAAAATCGCCGGTATGATGCAGCAGAAGCTCGCGGTCTTTGTGAAGCAGCGGCTCGCATTCGGCGGCATTTACAATAAAGGTATCGGCCGTGCGCTTGAATTTGACGGCAGTCGGAAATCCGGCGCCGCCTGCGCCCACGACCCCGTTTTGTTCAATGGTATTAATCATAAGGAGCTGTTCGCCTCAATGGCGGGTATAACAAAAGGGCCGTTCGGTATAACGGCGACCGCGGCATTGGCGCCGTGTTCGCGGAGCGCATCCTGTAAAGCGCTCTCTACGCTCGGCGCATAATCCACATGGCAGCGCTTGGCCTCCGAAGCAGTAATGCCCGTAGAAACGAGTACCACCTTGGCTTTTTTAAGGGCATGAATGAGCATTTCGACTTCCCATTGGTCAACCATAAAAAAATCTTTGTTCGAAATCATGCGGATAAAAGCCTCGTAGTCGGTCATTTCGAACAGCAATTTTTTAAAATGATCGCTGCCCACGCCCCGGCAGCATTCCGAGGCTATTATAATGGTACCGCCCTGCTTAAGCACGCCCAGGCAGCTTACCATGCCTTTAACCGTCTGGTAAAAGTCCTGGTCGAGCGGATAGCCGCCGTTGGAGGTGATGACAATATCGGCCGCTTTTTTAATGGTCGCGCGGCTGTGTTGCAGGCAAAAGG
>JAQUMP010000188.1 GCA_028718065.1 Chitinivibrionales bacterium
TGCGACGTGCTCGGGTTTCTTGACAAAGTCGATTCACTCGGCGCGGCCGGCGCGCTGAGCCCCGCGGAAGTTTCCGACGCGCACGACCTGCGCAGGCGGCTATCCTCCGAATACGGCTTGTTTTCATGGAAATCAAAATCGCAGGATGCGCGCGTAAACGTTCGCTTGGCGCTGGTGGACACCAGCGGCGCTTCGGCAGGAAAAAAATCGGCGCTGTTCATGCGCGGAACCGTGAGCCCCTCGCTTTATGCCAACATCAATAATATTTCTTTTTTCGGGAACCTCGATGTCTGGACCGACTATCGTTCGGATACGATCTATCATCCCAGTACGTATGAACCTTACGACGGCATTCCTTACAACCTTTATGGGCGGGCGGATTCGAGCCATGTCCGTTCTTCCGACCTTCCCCGCGGCGGGGTAAATTATATCAAAGGGCCGGTGCGGTTCGAAGCCTCGATCGACCGCCTTAAAGACGGACCCGCGATCGAAAGCCCTCTAACATTTTCGGGTTTTGCCCCCCCCGAAATATATTTCCGCGGACAAGTGGCCTTCGGCCTGATGACCTATATGCAGGCTTTTGGTTTGCTGCAAAGTCAGGTTGACAAATCAAAATACTTTTACCTGCATCGGATCGACGTCCCGCTTTTTTCATCGCGTCTTGACATCGGGCTGACCGAAGTCGTGGTTACCGGCAGCACCACCGATGAGGCCGACACCAGGCCCGACTCCGCCAACGCGCTGCGGCCGTCCTATTACGGCCAGACGCGCGACTGGGTATTTCCGTACATGGTCCCTTTTGTTCCCTATCTTGCCGTGGAGCATCTTATCGGCGGGCTCAGGGACAATAAAAACATTTCCCTGGATTTTAATCTTGCCTATCCCGATAATTTTAGGTGGTACTTTGAATGGTTCATCGACGACATGACATCCCCCTGGACCATGTTCAGCAACGACTGGGGCAATAAGCTTGCCGGAACTTTCGGCTGCCAGTATTTCGGCCGGGCGTTCGACCGCGACGTAACCGCGTCGGCGGAATATAGCCGGGTGGAACCCTGGGTATACACGCACTTTTACGGCGGCAGTCACCGCTACGATAATTTTAATGTGCCGCTGGGCGCCCCGCTCGGCCCGGATTCCGACCTGCTTTCGCTGCTCCTGGAATACCGGTTGTTCCACAAGAGCGCCCTGGGGCTGTCATTTACAAATGCGCGCACCGATCCGGCCGCCCGCGGCGGGTCGATCCGGAACGTGTTTCAGGACCCCGGCAGCGCCCATCCCGATTCTCCCACGAAGGTTTTTTTGGGGCCGGGCGCGCAAACCCAGACGCGCCTGGGCGCGTTTTGGAAATGGGACCGGTTCGGCCGGTTCCAGGTCAACGCTAAATACGACTACGATTTTTCCGGAATGTCAATATTTCAATTGTATGGCGGATTGTATTTTTAATCGCGGAAAAGAACAAAGGAAAACAAATGACCAATTTTATAAAGATAGCGGCCCTTTGTCTGGTCGGCGCCTGGTCCCTTTACGCCGTCCAGCTTGAAAACTGGCGGCTGCCCTATTACACGCGCGCGGCCGACCTCGGCTTTAACGGCGCTTCGCCCAGCGGCATGTTCTGGGACGAAATCGTGCCCACGCCCTTCGGCAATGGGGCGCTCTGGCCCGATTCGGCGCAGTATAATTCCAATCACTGGATTCTTGAACCGGCCCTTACCTACAGCGCCCGGAACGATACGGAATATTTCGGCGGCAACCATTTTACCCATTTCAGTTTACTGAATGATATCAAATACAAACATCTTCTTATTCGTCAGGTGCTGGACGCGGACTCGCGCTATAATGCGGATCCGCTGTACCCCTGGAACAAACAGCGCTTCGCCGCGGGCAGAATTGCGGAAGCATACATTCAATACGGCTGGTCCTATGGATTTTTTCGCATCGGAAAGCTCAACCGCAACTGGGGCCCTTTTCCGGACCACAGCCTTATCCTCTCTTCAAATCCCTGCAGCTACGACGCTTTTGAATTAAAAATCGCCGCTTCCTTTTTTGAATTCCGGGACCTTTTTGCCGTTATGCCCTATGCGACATCCGGACTCGACGCCAACGGCGCTCCAAACTCACGCTATTTAGCGGTGCACTCCCTGAATTTTATGATGGGGAAATGGGGGTCCGCCGGGATTTCAGAATCGGTTATTTTCTCCAGAAATACCGGAATGCCTGACTTGCAATATGTCAACCCTATTTCCATTTATACCGTTATAAACACGAACCAGGAAAGCGATGCAAACCTCATGCTCGCGTTTCAGTGGAACCTTCATCCGGTGCTGCAAAATGTCGCGCTCAAGGGCCAGCTCCTGATTGACGATATCCAGGTCGATAATAAAGGCTCCGGCGACCAGAAGCCAAATGCCTGGGGCGGGGATTTTGCCGGGACTATTAATAAATTTCTGCCGATAAACACTCCGCATGCGCTGAGTGTGGAATACGTGTTTCTTTCCCGGTGGCTTTATACGGTAAGCGATGCCCATACGGAAAACGGCCAACGATACACCTATCTTGACCAAAGCCTTGGATTCCCTATTAATGACGGCGATAAATTCGACGCAACATTTTCCTTGATGTCAAGCAATTACAAAGCGTTTGATATCGGCATCTCGTATGCGCGCAAGGGGCAAGGGCGGCTCGATTCACCTTGGAAAGACCAGAGTGATTCATCGAGAGCATTAGGAATCGTTCCTAACACTCTCGGCTATCGCATCGAACCTCAGATCCCGTCCGGTATCGTAGAAGGCACCTTTGATGCACACCTCGATGCGCTGGTTTATTTTAAAAATTTCATCGATGCCCGCGTGGAATTGCATAATCGATGGATAAAGAATAAGGGAAATGTGGTAAATCCGTCCATTAAATTTGATCCCCTGGTTTCGTTTACCCTGTCGCTGCACTATGCCGATTTTTTCGTTCCCTTGCCCAGGTAAACGGGCGCCGCCTCACGAAACGGTCCCGGCAACCGTACTATGAGGGAGGCTTAAATGCTGAATGCAGTGATCAATCGGCTGATAATTTTCTTTTTATTCGCGCTCTTTTGCCTGCAAGCCGGTCACGCCCAATCGGGGCAAATAAACCTGAACGGATGGGACATTGCAACCGACACGTACGGCAATATTCTTTCCATGAAATTCCGCGATCCTCCCACAACCCTGAAAATCGAATCGTGCTTTACTTTTTCAATTATTGACGGATACAAACCGGCGGAAGGTTCCATTTTGTTTTTGGACGGCGGCAGCCAGAAAATGACCAAGGGGTTGCCTTCGGGCGGCGAACTGCGAAGTTATTGGGAAATGTGTGGTGGATTTCATACCGAATGGGAATATTACGGGCGTCTCAACCGTGTCATCGCTTTTAGTTCCCCAAAAAATGCGGATGTAAAGAATTTCTCCGGCATTTTTTGCCGCGTAGAAACCGCAACGGGGACCGAACTCTTTGGCGTTGTTTCCTCGAACGGCACGCGCGATGGCATAACCGTTAAAACCCCAAATCCGCGGATTCCTCCCGTGCCGGTGTTTTTCGGCGAATGCCGGTCGATTGAGATGCTTGCAATTAGTCAAGATAAGCGGCGCCTCCGGTTTGTTCCGTCGGAAGCAAAAGGGATGAGCGGAAAATGAGTTTAATCGATGAGGATGAGGAAAAAAACGGACGGATTTTGTCCGATGATGAGCTGATCGCGGCCCTGAAAAATCGCCCGGATGTTTTTCTTATTCAACAGGGCAGGTCTTTCCGAAATATTTTAGCGCTGGTTTTGGCGGGCGCTATAATAGCCGGTGCATGGCTGCGGTCCCTGCCGCCGCAAAAGACCGATTCCAATTTTTATCTGAGCCTTGTCAAGCTCCGCTCGGCAAAACTTTTGGACGGCCGGGAATTGTCGGGAACTCTTCAGAAAAGCCCCCAGGAGGAATCCGGCGATGCAAAAAGAAATTTGGGCGCTTCGATTTTCGACCTTAAAAAATATTCCGAAAAATCGCCTGCTTTGGGCCCGAAGCCGCCTGGCGTTCGTACACCACGCTCTGTAAAGGAACGCATGGCTTTGGCGGGGTTTAAGCCGGATGCCTTTTCCCTGCAAAACGCCGACAGTATTCTCGTAAATCAAGGTAACGTCCTTAAGAAAAAAGACCATGCCGCCGCTTTTGCGGCGTTCGGCCGCGTGCTCAAGCATGATCCTCATAACAGCGGGGCGCTGGCCGGCATGGGCGATTTATTTTTGTATACCGGGTTGCTTGACTCGGCGGTCTCTTTTTATAACGCGGCGCTTGCGGTCAATCCGCGCAGCGCGGCCACCCACAATGGGCTCGGTTCCGCCCGCTATTACCTTTCGGCCATGGCCGCCAACCCGAACTTTGCCGCGCGCAATAACATCGCCGATCCAAAGCACTACATTAAATCCCAATACGACAGCGCCATAAGCGAATACACCGCCGCCATTGCGCTTGACAGTTCCAACGTCGATGCCTTGACAAACCGGGGCGTTATTCGCGATATCAATAACGATTACGAAGGCGCGATCACCGACTACACCCTGGCCTTAAAAACCAATCCGTCGTGGGCCGACGCTTACACCAAACGGGCCGCGACTTTTAAAACCCTTCATAAATACCGGCAAGCCATTTCGGACTATACCGCCGCGATCAAGCTCGATAGCCTCTCCTATGATTTTAACCCCACCCTCCGTTTTGCAAACGCCTATTTCGGCCGCGGCGTGGTCTATCACAAAATGGGAGACCTTGCAATGGCGCTCGCGGATTTCGACACCACGCTGGCGCTTTCGCCCACGCATACCTTGGCGATTCTTAACAAGGCGATAACCATGGAAGACGCCAAGCAATACGACAGCGCCATCGCCGGGCTCACCCAGGCCATTGCGCTGATTTCCCCCCTGGAATACGACGGGGTCCAGAAACTTGCTTATTTACAACGGGGAAACGCCTTCAAGGCGCTGGGGAAATGCGACCAGGCCATCGCCGATTATACCAGCGCGCTTGAATCGCCCAAACTGGCGGCGCGGGCATGCTGGCGCATGGTCGAATGTTATTGTCTGCGGCATGACAACGAGACCGCGCTGGTCTGGTTAAAAAAGGCCGTTTCCTGCGGGTTCAAAGATTTTAAAGCCTGGAAACGGGACAACGACCTGGCCCCGCTTTGGAATGACCGGGAGTTTCTTGAACTAATCGCCGGCTAACGGTTTGCCTTGCGCCGCTGATTATTATTTATTTTAATGAAAACATAAACCCTATGCTTTCGGGGGCAAAAATATGCCGGAACTGTTGACCGATTTTCCCAAGATTTCCTGCCCGTTCATTCGCCAGACCTTTGCCGTTAACAAAGAACAATTTAAAGAGTTGGGCAGCAAATTCGGCCTGCGCGCTCCGGAGGTATACCTTGTTGTCAACCGCGTGAATCCGGGATACGAATGGGTTTTTGAAGACAGCGAGACCATTGCCGTGGAAAAACTCAACGGGACCAACATCAAGCTTAAGACCGAAAAAGTAAGGCTTGTCGCTTTGCAGAACCGAAAAAACGTCCTCGATCCGCTCCAGATCATCGGCGGCAAAAATTTTATTATCGAGGGGATTTTTCGTTCCATCGGCAAGGGATATGTAAAACCCGACGGCGAGCAGGCCGGCGAGTGCATCGGGCCCAAGCTCCAGGGCAATCCTTATAAACTTGACTTCCATGAATGGTATCCGTTCGAAAAGGCCATCGGCGACCTGCGTTATAAATCGTTCCATGAACACGAACGCACCTTCGACAACTGGAGTTCCTGGTTCAAAGATTGGCTGCATTCACGCTATTACCAGAAAATCGCCTCAAAAAAAGGAATCGACGATAAAGTCTTTGCCGAAGGCGTGGTTTTTTATAACCTCAAACGTAAAGCCGAAAACCAAACCTGGATGGCCAAGCTGCGGCGCGATATGTTCGATTGGTTTTATGAAGGGATCGAAATTTACAATTATGAAAAACAGGGGCGGCCGGAAACCGAGGACCAGGAGAAGTTTGATTAGATTTTTCCCATTTACGCAAACATTCTTCGCAAAAACGAAAACACGGATGCTCGCGGTAAGCGGGCATCCATGCCCTTAATCTGCATTCTTGCCTTAACAGGCCAGCGACATCGGCTCGCCGCAGCACATAACATCGCACGGGTCAACGCAATCGCAGTCGGATACGACCGCTACTCTCAGGCCGCATTCATTGCAGGACAGTTCGGAACCCTTGGCGATCGCTTTTTTGGCCTTTTTGTGCACGGCTTTTTTGGATTTTTTGACCATAAAAAACACTCCTTTCGTTTACCTTGTGTTTAAAGATATTTTGTATTGATACTGCTTTTAAACTTAAGCAAAGCGTGTGCCGATTGCCGGCGCTTATAAATGGCCAATATTCCGACCCCAACCATTTCCGCCTCTCCCGGCGATGCGCTCATTAATATTCTTGGCGTGGTCTATGCACACCGTAAGGTCAGCGACGGCGGCGACATTTACCTTACCCTCCATGGCATGGAGTATTCCGATGTTTTGATGATTGAAAACTGGTATGAAAAAGAGTGGTTCAAAACGCACCGCGAACGGCTTAAAGGCACGGGCGCGGTCTTCCGGGTGCCTACAAAAACCGTTAGCGGGCGCATGCTCGATCTGGTGGTCAAAAACTGCCGCGTGGGTGAGGATGTCCCGGTAGACACGCATACCCTGGAAGATTTCGTAAACACCGAGTTCAACAGCCCCTGGGAG
>JAQUMP010000189.1 GCA_028718065.1 Chitinivibrionales bacterium
GCATATCGCGCTGGGAGGAAAAATGATAAAAGGTTTTGCGCATATCTGCATGCATTCCAATGATCTTGCAAAAACCGAGGATTTTTATGTGAAAATTCTTGGGTTTAAAAAAAAGTTTAATTTCATCCTGGATAAAAAGGTCGTTGGTTTTTATCTGGACTCCGGCAACGGGGTGTTTCTTGAGTTTTTTCGTACAGAAACGCCGAAAGATTTTCAAAAAAGCGCCGTCGCCCATTTTAGCTTGGAAGTGGATGATATCGATAAAGAAATCGCCAATCTGCAAAAGCACGGCATTACCGTTTCCAATAAGAACCTGGCCAATGATAATACCTGGCAAGCATGGTTCAAAGACCCCGGCGGCACGGACATTGAATTCCACCAATATACCGAACGCAGCACCCAGATTACCAATCAGGACTGCTATTTTTAATTGCCATTGTAAATTAGCCCTGCCTCCGGTGCTGAAATCCCAGATTGCCGTGGTTGTGTTGATTGTGGTCTTGGAAATAATGGGTTGCGCTGGCAGCGGCGGGAATCCTGTTTCTCTGGGGCCCGATGTGCCGGTCATTTCAAACGCCATGGCGGGAGACGGGTCGGCAACCATTGTCTGGGACCCGGTGAGCGGCGCAATCTCGTATAATCTTTATTATGCCGCGGGGCCCACGGTTGACAAATTAAACGGCGCGGAATTGACTTATGTGACATCGCCGCAAATCGTAACGGGTTTAACAAACGGGATACAGTACACCTTTGCCGTGTCGGCGGTGTCCGCCAGAGACGAGTCGCTTTTAAGCCACGGAGTTACCCTAACGCCGAACCGATCAAACGGGTTCTTTTAATTTTCCAGTATCATTTTTTTCCGACCCGCGCTCTTGAAAATGCCGCCGCGGCATGGCATACTATGGCTTTGGAGCCTTGTTATGACAATTTTTCCCCAGGAAATTAAATCCTATTTAAGGTCTATTTGTCAATATTATTCTTCGAATATCACCCATATTTGGCTTATCGGCTCGCGTGCGGAAGGCGCTCCTCGCTCCGATTCCGATTGGAATTTCCTGATTAAGGGCGATTTGGTTCTGCTCAAGGACCTCGAAAACAAGAAAGATGTTTTTTTTCGAAAAGACATTACCATTCTTATTATTTATGATGGGAATACCGTTAAAAACCCGTTTAACCCCGACCAAAAATTAAGCCTGCGCGACGATCTGAAATGGGAGGAATACAATGGGGACTTTTTTTATACACCGGCCTTAAAAGAGGGCCAAATTAACGCCGCCAAGCATTCTACCATCGAAATAAGTATTGATGATATTTTGTAAACAGGTCTTACAATAATCCCCAGGCGTTTTGTTATTTCCCGAACACCAAAATCATAAAGCTGTTCGGTACAACGCTCGGCCGCGGGTGCGGCTGTTCGGCGGTGGGCGCGGGCGCCGGACCAAAGAGCGCCGAGGCAAGATAGATATTGTGCGTTTTTAAATCCAGCGCCATGGTGCGGGCCCCGGGCGCCGTAGTTGCGTTTTGGGCGATGCTGAATTTGTCAATTGAATCTTCGTGGATAACGGTCAGAGTGCCTTCGCCGTTGGAACTAAAGGCACAATTGGTCGCCGGATCGAAGGCGTTGGCGTCCACGCCGCCGCCGATGGGCATGACCGCCAGGATTTTGCCGTTGTGAGCATCCATGATTATCATCTTGTTATTGTGACAGCCTATAAAGAGCCGCATGTTTTTTGCATCGATGGCCATACCGGTAGGGCTTTCCCCCGGAGCAAGCGGCCACTGTGCGGTTATTTTAAACGTGCGGGAATCAAAAGCGACCACTTGGTTTTTATCTTCGAGGTTTACATAAACGCGCCCCCTGCCGTCTGCGGCGGCGAATTCCGGCGTTCCCCCTAATACCAAGGTCCCAAGGGCTTTGGCGCTATCGGCGGAAATAGCGGTTGCATCGGCGCCGTTATGGTTGAATGCGAAAATCCTTTTGGATGCGGGATCGTAAATGATAGCGTCCGGGTTCGCGCCGGTCTTGGCGCGTCCCAGCGTTTTTAAGGTTTTAATATCGAACATGGTGATGGAAGAGTCCTGGCCGTTGCTCGTAAAGCCGTGGCCGAATTCATCGGCGACGGCAACGCCATGCACCCCTTTTGTGTCTCGAATTTCGCCGATTATGGAGTCCGTCTGGAGATCGAGCACCGCCACCCGCGTTGAACGCGGAATGTAAAGCCGGTGCATATTCGTATCGACAAAGAGGTAATCCCATCGGCCTTCGCCGCCGAGCGCAAGTTTTTTTAACAGGTGATAATTAACCGGTGCGGCGGTTGTCCCCGGCAAGTTTTGCGTTTTCGTTCCGGCGGCAGGGAGGGTGGAGACTGATAATAAAGCAATAATTGACAAAAAAATATTTTTAAACGATTGCATAACGGCGTCCCCCGATTGCGGTTAGGTGCGAGAATGGTTTTTGCGAAATTTTAATATAGACATTCCTTCAGGGGATTGTCAAAAAGGCCCCCGGTGCTAAAACAGTTTTACGCTCAGCCGGACCGCCCGCATAATATTGATGAACATCGAAACGCAGAACAAAATAAAAAAGCCGAAGGTAAGAAAAATGGAAACAATAAAGGCGGTGAATTTGCGTCCGTTAAAAAAGAGCGGAGCAATATCTTGTAAGGTAAGATTGATCTTCTTGAAGATCGGCGCTATTCGTTCTACTTGATTTGCGACCATATAAGCGCCGCCCGCCAACATTCCTATGAGCCAGAGCGGCCACAAATGAATTACGATTTCCATAGAGAAGATTCCTTCCTGATAATTTTATTGATTAAAATATAGTATGTTTTCTTTATTCACTTTATGAAATATATTTTAGCAGTGCCATTGCTTTTTAAAAACGCTATGCTTTCACAAAACAAAAAAATATCGGAGAAATTGATCCCGCTCGATCCGGTGAGCGGCGCGATCTGGTTGTTGGCCTCGATTTTAAGCACAACCTGGCGCTACCGGTTTACGGGCAGCATGCAACATAACCCCTTTAAGCTCACGGGGCAGGGCGTGATATTTTGTTTCTGGCACTGCCATATCCTGATCATCGGCCATGCCTTCCGGGGATGCGGGGTAAAAGCCATGGTCTCCCAAAGCCGCGACGGCGAGCGCATCGGCGCCATCGCGCAGCGCTGGCGCCACGGGCTTATTCGCGGATCGTCAAGCACGAGCGCCGTAGCGGCCCTGCGCGAAGGCGCGCGCGAACTTGGAGAGGGCCGCAACATCGCCATAACGCCCGACGGACCGCGCGGGCCGCGCCGCGTGGCCAAGGACGGTTGCGCGCAGATCGCGCAGCTCTCCGGCGCGCCCATAATTCCGCTGCGGGTGGATTGTTCGCGGCAATGGACGCTTGACTCATGGGACAAGTTCGTTGTCCCCAAGGTCGGCGCGCGCATTACGATTAGCATCGGCGCGCCGATTCTGGCCCGCACAACCCAAGCGGCCGATACGGCCGGGGTCACGCTCGCCTTAAACCGGGAAATCGAAAATGCCCTTGGCGCCTGAGAACAATACCAAACAGGCCGTGCCCGAAACTTGGCCGGCCGACGTCGGGGTGTTGGTGCCCGCGTATCGATCCGAAGCTTCGCTAAGACTTTTTCTTCCCCGACTTTTAAGCCGCCTCCCCGCCGAAAATATTTGCGTGGTGGACGACGGATCGGGCGACGACACCGCCGCGGTGTGCCGCGGCCTGGGGGTGCGCTGCCTTACGCATGACGTTAATCGCGGCAAAGGGGCGGCGCTGGCGACGGGCTTTGCTCATTTTGTAAAGTGCGGCCGCGCCTGGATCATTACCATGGACGCCGACGGCCAGCATGCGCCGGAGGACCTGCCCGTTTTTCTCGACGAAATCAAGCGCCGGCCGGCTATGGGCCTGCTTATCGGCCGCCGCGCGCGCGCGCTCGGAAAAATGCCGCTTGCGCGGATTGTTTCCAACACGCTTACCTCGCTCCTGCTAACGCTTGTTACCGGCCGCCGGATACTCGACAGCCAGTGCGGTTATCGCGCCTACGCGACTTCGCTTTTGCAAAGCATAACGCTTACGCACCGGCGGTTTGAGCTGGAGTCGGAGGTAATTCTTAAGGCCGCGCATCTGCATTTCCCGATATGCTTTGTAAAAGTGCAGACATTATATTGCAGTGACCAAAGTCATATTTCCCCCGTTAAAGACACGTTTCGGTGGATAAAAGCCATCGTTGCCATCCGGAGGCAATTGCAAAAAACGCCGCTATGAATATTCCGTATTTAAACCCGCATATCGCCGTGGAACGGCTCATTAAGCAATTGCGCGCCAAAGGAATCACCAGCGAAGAAGTGCTGAACGCCCTGCGCAACGTGCCGCGTCACCTGTTCGTGGACGGCGCCATGTATGCCCAGGCCTACGACGACAACGCCCTGCCCATCGGCGGGGGCCAGACGATTTCGCAGCCTTACGTGGTGGCGCTCATGACGCAACTGCTCGATATTGACAAAGACGACAAGATCCTGGAAATCGGCACGGGATCGGGATATCAGACCGCGGTCCTGGCCCAATTTTCGCGCCGTGTGTATACCATCGAGCGCAACCGCGACCTGGGTGAAGCTTCGCTCAAACGGCTGCGCGAAATGGGCTACGTGAATATTGTTTTTAAAATCGGCGACGGCACGCGCGGCTGGGTGCAGCATGCCCCCTACGACCGGATCATTGTAACCGCCGGCGCGCCGGCCGTGCCCGCCGAGCTGGGCGCGCAGCTCGCCGAAAACGGCCGCATGGTCATTCCGGTGGGGGATCGGTCGTTTCAGCAGCTTGAAGTTTATACAAAAGATAAATCGGGAATTAAAAAGAGTATTGTTGACGGCGGGGTTGTTTTTGTTCCTCTTATTGGGGAAAGCGGTTGGAAAAACAGTTAAAATAAAATATTTTGGTAGGGGTTCTCGCCTCTTAATGGAAATACGGATTGTAGGGGTGAACCTATGTGTTCGCCCCTAAGGGGCAGACACATAGGTCTGCCCCTACACGGGAAAACGATGTTAGGGGCAGCGCCCCTACCAAATCTTGGAATTTAAAAAATCATGCATATTTTAACTTTTATTATCGATTTTATAATTCATTTAGATAAGCATCTGGCAATTCTAATCTCTACCTACGGCGTTTGGACGTACCTGATTTTATTTCTTATTATATATTGCGAAACAGGATTGGTCGTAACCCCGTTTCTCCCCGGCGATTCGCTTATATTTGCCGCGGGCGCCTTTGCCGCAACCGGGTCGTTTAATGTTTGGATATTGTTTCTATTGCTCTCCATCGCCGCTATTTTCGGCAACACAACCAATTATTGGATCGGATATTATATAGGTCCCGGCATTTTAAAAAAAGACAAAATAAAATTCATCAATAAAAAATATCTTGATCGGGCGCATAAGTTTTACGAAAAGTACGGCGGCATGACTATCGTGTTCGCCCGATTTATTCCCATTGTGCGCACGTTTGCCCCCTTCGTGGCAGGCATTGGGTTTATGAACCAGTGGCGTTTTACTTTCTTTAATGTAGCGGCGGGGATTGTTTGGGTCGGACTTTTTACTTTTGCCGGGTATTTTTTCGGCAATATACCAGTGGTAAAGCACAATTTTACCCTGGTAATTTTTGCGATAATAATTGTTTCGATTTTACCGCCTTTTGTTGAGTATTTCAGGCAACGTCTTAAAAAGAAATAAGTTCCCGCGGCTGCCTTGAAACCCCCTCTGCGTGAATGTATATTTTGTGTCTCGCCTTTCATTAAAAAGGTCTTATAAAATTAAGCTCGTACAATAACCCAATATTTTTAACATAAAAAACCAGGAGTACCTATGGCTAATCGAAAAATGGTCCCGCATGACGGCAATTCCGCGGCCGCGCACGTCGCGCACGCCACCAACGAAGTTATCGCGATATATCCCATTACGCCCTCGTCGCCCCTCGGCGAAATCGCCGACGAAAAAACCGCCCGCGGCGAAAAAAACATCTGGGGAACGGTGCCTTCGGTCTCCGAAATGCAGTCCGAAGGCGGTGCCGCCGGCGCCGTGCACGGCGCGCTTTCCACCGGCGCTCTCACCACGACCTTTACTGCCTCGCAGGGACTTTTGCTCATGATTCCGAATATGTATAAAATCGCCGGTGAGCTCATTCCTACGGTCTTTCATGTTACCGCGCGTGCCCTGGCGGCCCAATCGCTCTCTATTTTCGGCGACCAGAGCGACGTTATGGCCGTGCGCCAGACCGGCTTTGCCATGCTCTGCGCCAGCACGGTGCAGGAGGCCATGGATTTTGCGCTTATTTCCCAGGCCGCCACGCTGGAATCGCGTTTGCCGTTTGTCCATTTTTACGACGGCTTCCGCACCTCGCACGAAATCCAGAAGGTGGAGGAGCTTACCTTCGACGATATGCGCGCAATGATCGACGACGACCTTATCAAGGCGCACCGCGGCCGCGCGCTCACGCCCGACCGTCCCACGATCCACGGCACGGCCATGAATCCCGATATTTTCTTTGCGGCACGCGAAACCGTCAACAAGTATTACAACGCCTGCCCCGCGATCGTCCAACGCGCCATGGATAAGTTCAGTAAGCTTACCGGACGCCAATACCATTTGTTTGACTATGTGGGCGCTCCGGATGCAACCAAAGTCATCGTGATTATGGGCGCCGGCGCCGACACGGTGCATGAGACCGTGGATTTTTTAAACAACAAGGGCGAAAAACTCGGCG
>JAQUMP010000190.1 GCA_028718065.1 Chitinivibrionales bacterium
CGACACCGACGGATTTAAAAATTCAGCAATCTGGTATCCGCCGATTTTTTGAAGTCCCTTTTTGGACTGGAGAATTGCCGCGGCTTTTTCGTCCACCTGAACGGTAACGCCTCCCAAACTTGCGGCAATGCGGATAATATCTTCCTTGTTCAATACGCAGTACTTGGAGGCATCGCTGTTAAGCAGACGCTCAACCAGGGTAGAAACCATAACCCCGCCGCCATACAAGTAGGCTTCGCTAATAGTGGAAAACCCCTGCACGAATTGACCCACGTCGGTTTCGGCGGGAATCTTGACAACAGAGACTGCACCGTTGGCGAACTGCAGGCTGATAAAGTAATAACTGCTCGGAAGCCCGCAAAAAACAAAATTGAGCGGCATGTGGCGCAGCAGGTAATTGGTCTTTTCTTTGAGCAACCCCGAAAAACGTTCATTGGGATTTACATCGGCGCCTATGCCGGTAACGACAAAGGGCCGGCCGTCGGCCCAGATCGTTACCGATTGCCCGGAGATCAGATTGAGCGCTTCGGAACTTTTAAGCCGCTCCAGAAGCAGCAGCCCGTCGATGTTATAAATTGTAATATGGTCCATTTGAATGTCCACCATGCAATTGGCGCCGCTGCCGGCCACGGTAAGCATGACAAGTGGAAGTCTGACCTGGTACAATTCGTTTTTTGACGCATAGACGAACTTGTACCAGGACAATCCCGCTTTCTGCGAAATGGCAGTGACGCTTTTGTCGTTTTCGGTGCTGGCGATTTTATCAAAAGTCAATTCCGCAAAATCATTCAGGTCCACGCGTGATTTGGCGCCGATCGAAAATTCGGCCTGGGTTTTTGCTTCGGTAAGAACACGATCGCCATTGTTAAGCATTAACCCTTCCTGTTGCGGCCGGTTACGGCCATCACGATCGATGATATTGAGGTCGCCCAGAAAAAACTCCAGGCGCGCCGCCGGCTTTTCGGGAACAAGCGCAACCGGGGCGGGCATCGCCGGTACTGCAACATTTTCATTGGCCGCGACCTGCTGGGTCAAGGCGAGCGCCGAAAGATCGGAAGTAGGCCGAATTCCGGCGACCTTAAGGATTTCGAAGCGAGTGGCCCCTTGTGGCACGCGGTATTTCCCCGGCTGTCCAACATCGCCCTGAACGTTTACAAAATAAAAACGACCGCCGCCGAACAGGGGCCGATGGGTTAGATTATAAACGAGCGCTTTGGTCTGGAACAAACAGGCCGCGCCCAGCGCGCCGTAAACAAACAGCAAAAGTAAACGGTGGCGAGCGGAAATCATAGTTATTTGACCTTAGTACGTTTTTGACCGACGATACGATATTCGTTCCCTTTTTGCCGCCACAACATGGCAAAATCCGCGCGACCGGTATCGGCGGCAGAAATAATCGAAAGCCGGCAGCCGGTGGCAATGAGGGCGGAAGCGGTACTCTCCAACCAGACGCTATCGCAACGCACGATTGTGTTAAAAAGCGGATCATGCAAGAAAGACGATCGCATCTCGTTTTTAAAATCGGCAAAGGCGCCGCCCGGATATTTAAAATCAAGCGTATCATAAAAATCCATAAAGCGCGAAAAATCCTTTTTAAGGATCGACTGATACCACAATTTAATGCTGTCCGCAAAACCTGTAAAGCCCGAATCGCTGCCGCCGCCGAAAACCGTTTTTGTTTCCAGGCCATCGTGGACGGCCTCCAGAGGCGTCCCTGCGGTTTTTTCGTTGATGTCCGTTTTTGCGCGTGCCGGACCTCCCATATATTGAATTGCAATATCGTCTCCGCCTTTGCGCGAAACCGAATAAACCGCATTGAGGCCGATCATGACGGCAATCAAACCTAAAAGAAGCCAGAATGTTTTTTTTGAACGGCAATATTTGAGGAATACGCCTGCCGCCGCCTTATAGTGCGGAAGCGCGGACCAGAACCGCCGCAATGCCTCTTTGGCCGTTTTTTCCAGCATGAGCCCCGTTTCACGCAGGGAAAACTTTCCTTTGTCAACTTCATCTTCGTAGGAGTACTTATAGTGGTAATACCGATAATACCCGTAATAGTAAGGGTAATACCCGCGCGAACGCGTAATGCCGTTTAAAATCGCCCCCCAGATTGTGCATTTGATTCGCAACAGCTGATTGCGGGCTTGGATCGCCGCTTTGGTGGGAGTCCAGAAATTGCGCACGACCAGAAGGCACCCGTCCATTTTGGGCGCCATGCTGATGGCGTCGCTCACCGGCAGGAGCGCCGGCGAGTCAAAAAGAATTATATCGGCATGGTCGCGAATCTCTTTTGTCAATTGTGCAAATTGGCGCCGCCCCACGAGTTCGGCCGGGTTGGGCGGCCGTTCGCCGGAAGTTATCACGAACAGGTTGGGCTGAGCCGTGGGCTTGATGATGGCCTCCAGGTCCGCGCTTGACGTAAGATAATCCGCCAATCCTTTTTCCTTGGGAACGTTAAACAGATTATGCAATTGCGAACGCCGCAAATCGGCGTCGATGAGGATCACCTTTTTCCCGTCCATTGCAAAGGATACGGCCAGGTTGGCCGCCAGCGTAGTTTTACCCTCCCCCTTGACGGCGCTGCAGATTATAAGCACCTTCGCATGTTGGGCCTCTGCCAGGTGCTTGAGATTTGCCCGCAGCGCGCGAAAAGGCTCCAGCAGCGTTTTCCCTTTTCCCGATTCGGTTTCGATCAGCGCGTTTTCGGTTTCAATATACGGAACGATCCCCAGGAGCGGCAGCTCCAGCGCGCGCTCGACATCCGAGGGTTCTTTTATGGTCTGGTCGATATATTCGAGCAGGAAGGTTAGAACGATGCCGACGATAATGCCGATTAAAAGCCACTGGAAAACCTTGGAAAAATTAGTGCTTGACATCGGGCCCGAAGCCGCTGAGGCCAGCTCAAGAATTTTTAAATCGGATTCCTGGGAATCGCGGCGTATCTTGGCCTCCTCATAGCGGTCTTTTAGCATGCGCAGAGCCTGCACCAACGATTCGGTTTCGCGCTGCAAAAATGCGTAGCGCTGTTCGAGCGAGGGCATCTTAAGCATTTCGGCGTTAAGTTTTTCTATTAATTGCTCCTGCGCGACGCGCTTGGCGTCAAGTGCCGCCATGTCGATGGTCATGGAAACCAGGGTTTGCAGCAACGTCTCGCGGATCGGGTTCTTGACAAATGTTTTGCTGGTGGCCTTTTGCACGTCGACCCGGATGGCTTGCTTTAATTTCTCTATTTCCTGCTTAATCATGATGACCTTATAGTGTTCCGGACTATTCTGGGCCAATTGTTCCTGCAATTGCAGTTCCAATTCCGAAAGCCTGCTTTCGTAGGGACTCTGGTAGGTCATGGACTGGACGACGTCGATGTCCTGCAGGCGAATCTGTGAATTGAGCGAAGTAAGCCGTTCCTTGCCCTCCAGCAGGTCCAGGCGCGTCTTTTGCAGCGCCAGTTCCATGTCGGCCAGCTTGGAATTAACAATGTTGGTTTCGCTCGAAAGCTCGACCATGCGGTTGTCTTCTTTAAATACCCGCAGGACATTTTCCTTATCGGTCAACTCCGCCTGAACTTTGTCGATTTGGGTTTCGAACTTAAAAATCAGGCGGTTGATGTCCTGGGTGTAAACTTCTTTGTTATACGCGATATAAACTTTGCACCATTCGTTGACCATATCGCGCGCCAGGTTCGGATCGCCGTGGCGGCATTCGAGCATCAGGATATCGTTTTTCTGGCCGTTGACCTCGTTCTGGGTAACGCTCAAGGCGCCGGCCGATTCCGTATTCAGGTTCTGCTGAACGCGCTTGAGCACCTCCGCCGATTGGAGCATTTCCAGGTTTGTTTGCAGCAGTTCGTCGCGGTTAAGATTATCATAATAGGCCGCTTTTTCGTCGATAATGTCCTGACGACCGGGCTTAAAAAGCATCTTGGCGGTTGCAACGTAATATTTTTCGCGCCTGAGATAGGAAACGAGCGCCAGCATGGAAAATACCGCCGCGACGCTCACGATAACCCAGCGGCGCCGGATTAAAATGTTAAGATACCGGAATATATCGAATTCCTCTTCCTCATTGGGAGCTGCGGGGGCCGCGAACTCCGTATATTTTTCGCGGAGCGCCTGATTGGAAAACTGCCGTTGGACCTCATTTTTTATTTTGTCAAGACCATCCGGGCTTTCCAAATGCGGCCCCGACGCTTCCGCCGGCGGCACCTCCTTTTGGAGCGCGGGCCGTTCGGCCGCGCCGAATTGAGGTTGCACCGGCAGCACACCCATTTGCGGCCGAAGTTCCGGGGCAGGAGCGCCGCCCTGGCCGGTCTGGGGGCCCGTTTCCGGCGCCGGGGACGCGCTTTTTTGGCGCGGAGAATCTTGAATAACAGGGGAAGTCTGCTCGTTGACCTTGCGCAGGATATCGCCCAGCTTGAATTTTTTCCTGATCGGATCGTCCATCAGCGATGCCTTTGGATATCGTCTAAAATTATCTGGATGTCCTGCCTGTCAATTTCGGTTTGGTTCTGGCTGAAACTATAATTGAGCGCTAACTTGCACAAACGGTTGATTTCGCGAGGGACGCCGCCGGTACTGCGGAAAATAAGCTCGCCGCTCTGCGGGGTAAAAATACTGCCTTTGTCCAACCCGGCCACGCGCAGGCGGTGCCGGATATATTTATCGGTGCCCGGAAAGTCGAGGTTGTTAAGGTGAAACCGCAGGAAAATGCGTTGATCGATCTGTTTGAGTTTGTAAATCTTGTCCCGCAATTCCGGCTGCCCGACCAGAAAAATAGTCATAAAACTTTCAGTAGCGGCGGTAATGTTGGTAAGGTTCTTGATTTCGTCGAGCACGCCGTCCTCAATCTGCTGGGCTTCGTCGAATATCAGGACCAGGTGCCGTTTTTCTTCGTAGGCCAGGGTTTCGAGCTTTTTTTTAAGAAGAACGGTGAGCTGGTATTTGTCGGCGCGCGAGGGCAAGGCCTGGTCGTTGAGGAGTGCGATCCGGCTGTCGCGGAACGTAATGCGCTCGACGATATCGTAGAGAATGTCGGTAAACGGCAACTGCGAGTTTTCGAAGGCGACAACCTCAAAACTCTGGCGCGAAAGCGAGCTGCAAAATACCTGCTTGGTGATGGTTTTGCCGCTGCCGATTTCCCCGGTCAGAAGCCCGATGTTCATGTTTTTATCATTGACAACATACAACATGCGGTCCAGGGCCTCGCGATGGTCGTCGCTTTCAAAGAAAAAACGCGTATCGCAGAATTCTTCGAAGGGCTTGCCCCTTAAACCCCAATACTCGGTGTATTCCATGAGCCTATTTCCTCTGCGTTAAGGTCACGATATTCCGGGTGACCGCCCTGAAACAATCCGCGGCCTTCGAAGGAACATTGAGCGCCATAAGCGGCGTGCCCAAGCGGATCGATTGGCGCACCTGTTCCGCAAAAATAATATAACCGATATACGTAAGATTGATGGACAAATACTTTTTAACCATGTCCGCAAACCTCTGACCGCAGGAAATATCGTCGGTTTCTCGCACCATGTTAAGGACCAACATGGTCTTGCGCCGCGCCAGCCACTCCCTGAGGCGTTTCACAATTTCCGGGGCGAGGCTTTTGGAAAGCGACCGCAGGGTCTCGTCCATGGTTACGAGAGAATCCTTCGCGGTAAAATCGGAGAATCGCCTCAGGTGCGCCGAAACAGTCGTTTCTCCGGGGAATATTCGGCTCAGGCCGCGAATAACGCCGTTCTTTATAAAACCATAGGCATTTTCGAGCGAAGGCGGCAATCCATCGGACACAATCAACGCCGTTTCGAAGGCGCCGAAGAAATCGGAGTTTGCGACGGAAGCGCCCGCTCCCAGATCGATAAAAATATAATCGGCCTGCTGGACCGCGATCTGGCTTATCAGACGTTGACGTTGTGCGATTTTTGGATTTGCCAGTTCTATAATGTCGCTGGCGCCGCTGATGAGCCAGGTCCCATGAATCGGGGTGGGGATGGCGCCGCGCGCCAGTTCCCCAATCCGCCCGCTTAAAAAGTCATGCATACCGATCGCCGGTCTTTTTACTCCAACGCATCCATGCAGATTGGCCCCGCTAAAATCGGCGTCGATAAACCCTACGGTAAAGCCCGAGGCCGCAAGCGTTGCGCCGATATTCGCGGTAATCACGGTCTTGCCGATACCGCCTTTTCCGCCTCCGACCGAGATAATAACCGGCTGTTTCATAAACTTTCGAAAATGGAGGAGTTCCGATGCGGGATTATTTGCTTTGTCCCAAAGAACCCACGGTCAAAAAGATAGTGAGCGAGAGGCTTATAACCGTAAGAATGGTGGAAATAAGCCCCCAGGGAACTTCAAACGAGACGGGAACATATAAGGTGTCGCCCGGATAGAGCAAATACTTGGCATTATCACGCTTTGAACCGGTCCCCCAGAAATCTTTCATGTTAATCGTAATAATGGTGCCGTCGGCGCGGATGATTTTTATTGAGGTGACTTTGGGTTTATTAAATCCTCCGCACATTGCAATGGCTTTCATGACGTCGATCGGTTCATAAATCTGGAACTCGCCGCTCGAATGCACGTCGCCGATAATGAATATTTTATTGGCGTAATAGGCCTCGATCGAAATCGAAACGACGGGGTTATTGACATAAGAGGCTAGCTTTCCCTGCATGATCTTAACTAATTGCGCACAGGTAAGCGAGGCGACTTCGACTTCGCCGGTGACCGGGTTATTAATGCGGCCGTCCGGCCGGATTTTATG
>JAQUMP010000191.1 GCA_028718065.1 Chitinivibrionales bacterium
CGCCGGTGCGCGGCACGACCCGCGGCGTAAATAACCGCGGCAAGCCCGCCTGGGCCGTGCAGGGTTGCAGGGCATTGGTGGGGCATGCTTTCAGGCATTGACCGCAGGCAATGCAGCGCGCTAAAAATTGATTTTCGGGAATCGCGCCGGGCGGCCGGATAAGGCGCCCTTCGCTGCGGTCGCTTTTAAGCATGGCATTGGCGCGAAACACCGGCAATAAAAAAAGCCCCCCGGCAAGCCCCATGAGAACGTGGCGGCGCGCAACGTTGGGACCGTCGACGGCGGAGAGCAACGCCAAGCCAAAACCGAATTCGCCTCACTCTTTTTTATTGCCGGTGCAAACACCGCACAGGATGCATTCGGCCGTCGAGGTACGTTCCGGTCTTTTTTCGTTGATGGCGTGGGTGGGGCACAGTTTTGCACAGGCCAGGCAGCTATTGCATTTTTCGCCTTTGAGCGTGCGCGAGAACCGTGCCATGCGGCTTAAGAGCCCAAACAGAGCCCCGCTGGGGCAGATATATTGGCAATAGAACCGTTTGTCAAACAATCCGCCCATGAGCACGGCCATAAAAAGCAGGGCGCAGCCTGCCATGCCGTAAAAAGCGGGGACGGCAATGGTGGCAAACCCCAGCGAATCGTCATTAAAAATCGCGCCGATCGCCTTGCCTACATGTAAAGCATCCAGCCCAAGCACCCATAGGAGCGGATACACAAGAATGGCGCTGAACCGGGTAATCAGGGAAATGGGGTCCATAAAAAGCGGGAACGTTACGCCGAAGATCGCCAGTACAATCAGCACGGTAAGGAACACGTATTTAAGCGCCTGTAAAGGGCGATGCGGGCGGCTTTTTAGCTTGAGTTTACTAAAGATAATCTTATCACTTATGTCAATGGCCGCGCCCAAGGGGCATATCAGGCCGCAGAAAAAACGGCCGAAGATAAGCGTTAATAGCAGCACCACCCCGCCGCCTAAAACAATTTGCCAAATCCAGGTCCTGCCGGCGATAGATACAATCAAGGCCACGAGCGGATTGAGACGCAAAAACCATTGTCCGTCTATGGAAGCTGCCGTTGGATGACGGTTAATAAAAAAGAAGAGGCCGAAAAATAAAATTGCAAAGAATATTTGTGATGTTATTCGCACTTTTTTTAGCATGAAATTATCCTACCGGTTCTTTACGCGCAACCTTCAAAATATATTGTTTCCCCTATTAAAAAAAACGCGGAAAAAGGAAGTTTTCCGCGCTTTTTGAGGGATGGGAATTTGTGGATATCAACCCCCATCCGCCTTCGGCACCTTCCCCCGAATCGGAGGAAGGTTGAGATAGAGAAACCTCAGAGATTTTTCCCCTCTCCGATTCGGAGAGGGGGCAGGGGTGAGGTCAAAAATAGCAAAATAAATTACCAGGTATTTTTGATACCTTCTAGTTCCCCGCTTCTATTTCTCCAACACAAAACTCGCCGACACGGTCTTTCCGGCCGCTTGGGCCTTAACAATGTATGCACCGCTGGCAACAAGCTTGCCGCTTGCGTTACGGCCGTTCCAGGTTATGCGCGATCCGCGCACCTCCGCATTTGTAAATGAACGCACCACGGCGCCCTTCATATTGTAAATCGCCAGGCCGCTGATTGCCGATTTGTCCGGGAAAGATATCGGCGCGATCGCTTTAAAGGCCGGGCAGGAAACTTCGATGGAAAGAGCGTTGGCGCTATGGCCCTGCATTGGTTCGGCAACGCCAACCCCGCCGGGAGGGACATTGACTAGATCCATGGCGGCAATTTGGGCGTCGGTGTAGCCAAAGGCGGACAAGAAACCTTTAGTAACAGCCGGGGATTCTTGAGCGCTCATCAGGGCAACCCGGATCTTTTTAATCACCAGGTAATCTACGGCGGGGGCAAAAGTTCCCATAACGAGCCGATAGGTATCTTTGTCCGGTGGTGCGCCGGGCCCGGTGCTTGCAGACCAAAGACAATCAACGATACAAAGTTGCTGGCGTGGAACCGTATTAGTGCCATGACCTATAATGGCATCGCTTTTAGAGAGACAGACCAACGGATTTGTCATTGGATCCGTGCCACCCCAGGGATGAAGGTCCGGACCCCAAAAAGTCCCATAATGATTTTTAATTACTCCGGTGTACGAGCTATTAGGATCGCCTGAAGAAACCAAATCCCTATGGCCTCTATTGGTGGCAATGCTAATGAGAATGTCAATGGATCCATCGGAGAGTTTTGGCGGACAAGACGTATTCCCTCTATTGGGTATGGATACTGGATTCTCCACAATTGACCAGTCGCCGCCATGATCTGTTGTTAAATAATTCCGCCCCGGTCCACCAAGAAGTATAGCGCCTACAGTATCTATCTTAATGCCGGTCGGCATTTGAGCGCTTACCGATCCGAAATAATCCGTCGCATTCTGTCGGGTATCGTAAATAGTAATATTACCGGCAGGGACTCCGAGCGCAATGAGCACTTTGCAGACCTTGCCGACAATCGCCGCTTTCGGCATAACTACACCAACCTGAAGCGGCACTTTTATTGCAACCTTGACGGCCGACCATGCTTTGTTCCCCTTTTGAAAAATCCGCCCCCAGGCGTCGATTGCGCTTGTTGGCGTATAGGTAGCGCTTGTGGCCAGTGCGAATGCCATGGCATCCATATTGGTTTCTACGACTGCGGAATCCACCGGAGTATTTTGAGCCGCGCCACCCGAACCGCCCTGAAATGTCATAGTACTGCATTTTGTGTTCTTGCCCATTAAGGGATCATTACAGCAAACTACTTTTAAATTATCGATATTCGGGTTTATCTGCATACCGGTATGCCATGCGCCTTCATCAACGGCGGCAAAAGCCTTATGAACGCCAATGGTTCCTACCGATATTGCGGCTGCGCCCGCGGCGGAGGTTTTAAGAAAATTTCGTCTGGTACTTGAAAATTTTTTAGACATCGGCAACCCCTTTACTTTAGGATAATAATATTTTTGGTTTTTCTTAAAACAAATTTAACCGATTAAGCTTGATGCTCATGCTGGCAATCCTTAGCCCAATTGGCTCCTAATACAATTTATAGTTTGAAAATATATAACAAATTTAAATAAAAGTATAATAAATTAATTAATGTTAATAAGGCTAATGAATCAACAAATAATTCTCGGCGCTGCTCCCAGTATTAAATCCCGCCTTGCCGGCTCAATCCCCTTTTGCAATTCCCCAATACATGATTTATATTTAAAAATTCTAAGTATCCATTCCATTATAAAAGAAGCGCTTTTTAAGGAGTCCCGAACATGCCGTATCACAAGTCAGTCGAGAAGAACATTCGCAACAGCAAACGGGCGAACGTGCGCAACCGCACGGCGCGCTCGCGCATCCGCTCGGCAATCACCGCCGTGCTCGATTGCAAAACCAAGGTGGACGGCCAGAAAGTCCTGCCGCAGGCCTTTGCCTTAATTGACAAAGGCGCCAAACAGGGGCTCCTGCATAAAAACAACGCCGCCAACCAGAAATCGCGTCTGGCCGTCGCGGTCAATAAATTGGCCGCCGCCTGATTCGCTGATTTTATATCGGCGCATTTTTAAGCTATCCAAGACGCTTTATCCAGGGCATTATTCATGGTTTATTTTAACCGCAACAATTCCGAATTGTTTTGCGAGGATATTTCACTTGCCGCCATCGCCCGTTCCGTGGGCACGCCCGCCTATATCTACAGCGCCGGTAGTATCCGCGCCAATATCGGACTTTTCGCAAAAGCTTTTAGCGCCGTTCCGAATACCATTTGTTTTTCAATAAAATCCAATTCAAATCTTTCGGTCCTGCGGTTGGTGGCGCAATGCGGCGCGGGCGCCGATATCGTTTCGGGCGGCGAACTGTTCCGCGCGCTTAAAGCGGGCCTGGACCCAAAAAAAATCTGCTATTCCGGCGTGGGTAAAACCGCCGACGAAATCCGCTTTGCGCTGCGCAGCGGCATTTTAATGATAAATGTGGAATCGCAGGCCGAGCTGGAACTAATCGCCGCCCTGGCCCGTGAATCAGGCACGGTGGCGCCGGTCGCCCTGCGCATAAACCCGGACATCGACGCGCACACGCATGAATTTACCACTACCGCTAAAAAAGAAAATAAATTCGGCATAACCCTGGAGCTGGCCGTTAATCTTTACAAACAGGCGCGTGACGACGATTTTCTCGACCCCATCGGCCTGGACGTGCATTTGGGCTCCCCGATTCTTACGCTCGACCCGTACGCCCGGGCGTTTGACGTATGCGCCAAACTAATCGGCGAATTGCGCGCGCTGAATATTGCCATTAAAGTGCTGGATATCGGCGGCGGATTCGGGATTCGCTATAACGATGAAACGCCCTTTACCCCGGAACAATTTGCCGGACTCGCCGTCCCCTTTGTAAAATCCCTTAACTGCGCCTTAATCATTGAACCCGGCCGGTTTATTGTGGGCAATGCCGGCGTTCTGCTTACCTCTATTACCTATTGCAAACAAACACCGCACGGCAAACTTTTTTATATCTGCGACGCCGGCATGAACGACCTTATCCGGCCGCCGCTCTACGGGTCGTATCATGGCATTGAGCCGGTAATCTTGCCCGCGGGCGGTCGCCGCCTTGTGGCCGATGTGGTGGGTCCGATCTGCGAATCGTCCGACTTTTTCGCCAAGGACCGCTCTTTGCCGGAATGTAAAGCGGGAGACGTTCTGGCGGTCATGAGCGCGGGCGCCTACGGCTTTTCCATGAGCGGCAATTACAATTCACGTCCGCGCGCGGTCGAAGTGCTGGTTGATGGGGGAAATTTTTCGGTCATCCGCAAACGCGAAACCTACGAAGATTTAATACGGGGAGAATAAATGTAGGGGCGCATTGCATGCGCCCATAATGTTCAATCATGCCGTAGGGGCGCATTGCATGCGCCCATAATGTTCAATCATGCCGTAGGGGCGCATTGCATGCGCCCATAATGTTCAATCATGCCGTAGGGGCGCATTGCATGCGCCCATTAATTCCCATTCATGCCATAGGGCGTATTCAATACGCCCCTACGAATATTGCATATTCACCACGCCTGTTCCGGGCGTAATCTCGCCGATTGCAACAGGACCGAATTCTCTTATAATTGGCGAGTTAAGTACCACAGCCTGATCTTTTTTATCAACAACTAAAACCATGCCGATGCCCATGTTAAACGTGCGGAACATTTCCGCATTCTCCACATTGCCGGTTCTCTGCAAAAACTTAAAAATCGGCAATGGTTCCCAGGTTTCGGCATTAATGGCGGCGTCACAGTTTGAGGGTAAAATCCGGTCGATATTATCCACAAAACCGCCGCCGGTAATATGGGCGCAGCCCTTAATGAGTTTTTGCTGCATTAAGTCAAGGACCGCGGCGTAGGAGCGGTGCGGTTTTAGCAATTCCGCGCCGATGCTCGCCTCCGATCCGGGCATGGCATCTTCGTACTTCATGCCGCCGATTTCGGTGACGATTTTGCGGGCAAGGCTGTAACCGTTGGTATGCAGGCCGTTTGAGCGCAGACCGATTATACGGTCGCCGGAAGCAATGGCGCGCCCGTCTACAATCTGCGCTTCGTCCACGATGCCCACGATGGTCCCGGCAATGTCGTAGTCGCCGCGCGCGTAAAAATCGGGCATCTCCGCGGTTTCGCCGCCGATCAGCACGCAATTATTAGATTTACAAGCAGTAGCCATGCCGGCGATGACGGCGCGCGTAATTTCCGGGAGCAGCTTGCCGGTGGCGATATAATCCAGAAAAAAAAGCGCGCGCGCGCCAAGCACGGCGATATCGTTGACGCAATGGTTTACAATATCCTGTCCCACGGTTTCGTGGCGCCCCATGGCTATGGCGATCTTGAGCTTGGTGCCCACGCCGTCCACCGAAGAAACGAGCACCGGTTTTTGCATAGAGCGAAAAGAGGAGATATCGAACATGCCGCCGAACTGACCGAACCTGCCCACGACTTTATCGTTGTAAGTTGAAGCTACCAACTTGCCGATATCGCCTTTAACGCTGTTCCAGGTATCGATACTTACGCCGGCATCCGCATAGGTGACTGGCTTGGGGGACATATCAAAAAAATAGCTTGAGCAGAAATAAGAGTCAATGTCGGTAATACGACAAAATATTAATTATTTTAAAAGCCCATGGACCATGAATATTATATGAAAATGGCGCTCGCGCAGGCGCACCAGGCGCAGACCGAAGGCGAAGTTCCCATCGGCGCGGTAATTACGGACAGCAAGGGGAAAATTCTCGGCCGGGGTTATAACCGCATCGAGGGCCTCAAAGACGCCACCGGCCACGCCGAAATCATCGCCATCGGCGCGGCCTCCGCTTCACACAACGATTGGCGCCTGACGGATTGCACGATTTACGTGACCCTCGAACCCTGCCTGATGTGCCTGGCGGCGCTGGTCCTGGCGCGCATGGGGACAATCGTTTACGGATGTGCAGACCCCCGCGCCGGCGCCGTGGAAAGCTTTTATTACCGCCAGGAGATCGAACGTTCCTACCATTATTATCCGTCAATTGTTTCGGGGGTTCTGCAAAAAGAGTGCTCGGACCTGTTAACGGCTTTTTTTAAAAAGATCAGGGAGAAAAATTAGTCAACCACCGGCACGGCGATTATGGGGCAGGGCGCAATCCGCAGCACCTGTTCGGTGTTGCTGCCGATTAACTTTTGCGATAAGGTAT
>JAQUMP010000192.1 GCA_028718065.1 Chitinivibrionales bacterium
AGTTCAAGGTTTCGGGCAAGCGCGATATCGAAAAAATCGGGATCGACGTTTTTAACGAGGCCTGCCGCTCGATCGTTTTACGCTACACCGCCCAATGGGAGGCGATCGTTGTTCGCATGGGGCGCTGGGTCGACTTTGTGCGCCAATACCGCACCATGGACCCATCGTTCATGGAAAGCATCTGGTGGGTATTTAAGCAGGTGTGGGACAAAGACCTTATCTACCGGGGGTTTCGCGTGCAGCCCTACTGCCCGCGCTGCGCCACGCCGCTCTCCAATTTTGAGGTTAACGAAGGCTACCGCGATGTAAAGGGCGTCGCCATTACGGTTTCTTTTCCCCTGGCCGCCGACCCTAAAGTAAAGATCCTGGTCTGGACGACGACGCCCTGGACGTTGCCCTCCAACGTGGCCCTCGCGGTGGGGCCGCGTATCCGCTATGTAAAGATCGCCGACAAGGACGATGTTTTTATCCTGGCCAAGGAGCGCCTGGGGGCCTATTATAAAGATCCGGCCGCCGTAACGGTCCTGGAAGAAATGGACGGCGCGGCGCTGCAGGGCCTGCGCTACCAACCGATGTTTGATTACTTTACCGGGCGCAGCAACGATTTTTTTAAAGTGACCACCGCCGATTTTGTTTCCACCGAAGACGGTACGGGCGTGGTGCATATTGCCCCGGCCTTCGGCGAAGACGACTTTAACGTGGGCCGGAAATTAGAGCTGCCCATGGTGTGCCCGGTTGACGAAGAAGGAAAGTTTACCGACGAGGTGCCGCCCTACCGGGGCAAATTGGTTTTTGAGGCCGACGAGCCGATTATTGCCCAGATCAAGGCCCAAAAACGCCTCGTGCATCGCGGCGGGATCCTGCACCGCTACCCGCATTGTTATCGTTGCGATACCCCCCTCATTTATAAGGCGATTACAACGTGGTTCATGAAAATAGAGCCGCTCAAGGCCACCATGCTCGCCGTAAACCAGCGTATTCACTGGGTGCCGGACCATTTACAAAATGGGCGTTTCGGCAAAGGCATTGAGTCGGCGCCGGACTGGAATATTTCGCGCAACCGTTACTGGGGAACGCCGATCCCGGTCTGGATCTGCCCGGCCTGCAACCATCGCGAGTGCGTTGGCAGCCTGGCGGATTTTCACCGGTTGGCGGGTAATGGCGACAGCGCCTCCGGTAAAGCCGCGCATGCCGCGGCCGCCGCCCAGGTGCAAAACCGGGTGCGGTCCCTTTCCGAAAGTTATTGCCGCGAACACGGCATCGATTCCGCCTGGATCGAGCGGCTTGCAAAAACCACTATCAGTCCGCTTGACCTGCACAGCCATGTCGTAAATAACGTGTCCGTCGCTTGTCCGCAATGTAAAGCCATCATGAAACGCACCTCCGAGGTGCTCGACTGCTGGTTTGAGTCCGGCTCCATGCCCTATGCCCAGAACCATTATCCCTTTGAAAACCGGCAGGAATTTGAGGCCGGTTTTCCGGCCGATTTTATCGCCGAAGGATTGGACCAGACCCGCGGCTGGTTTTACACGCTTACCGTGCTCGGGGCCGCGCTTTTTTCGCGCGAGGCCTTTAAGAACGTGGTGGTTAACGGCATTATTCTGTCGGAGGACGGCACCAAGCTTTCCAAGCGCCTCAAAAACTACGCGCCGCCCGAAGAAATTTTAAACCGGCTCGGGGCCGACGCCCTGCGGCTCTTTCTGATTAACTCGCCCGCCGTCAAAGCCGAAGACCTGCGCTTTTCGGAAAAGGGCGTGCGCGAGATGTCGCGCGCGGTGCTGCTGCCCCTTTGGAACGCCTACTCCTTCTTTGTAACGTACGCTTTGGTGGACGGCTGGCTGCCGCCGGCGGATTTTTCGCTGGAATGCGCCCCGCGCAGCGATAATGAGCTGGACCGCTGGATCGTTTCGCTCTTAAACGCCTCCGTGGCCGAAGTGAACGAGCAGATGGAGCAGTACAATTTGTATCGCGTGGTGCCGCTCTTAGTCGATTTTATCGACAACCTTACCAACTGGTATATTCGTCGCAGCCGGCGGCGTTTCTGGAAGAGCGAAAACGATATTGACAAATCGGACGCCTACCGCACCTTGTACTACGTGCTCGCCACGTTTGTTAAAGTCATGGCGCCTTTTCTGCCGTTTTTGACCGATGCCATTTACCGCAATCTTACGGCCGGCAAGCTGAGTGGCGCCGCCGAAAGCGTTCATCTGGAAAAATATCCGGCACCGGACCGGGCGGCAATAAACGACGATCTGGACGCCGCCATGGCGCTTGTGCGGCAGACCGTGGGCATGGGGCACGCATTGCGCAGCAAGTTCTCACTTAAGAACCGCCAGCCCCTTCAGCGCTGCACCGTAATTGTAAAAGACCCGCATCGGCGTGAACTGCTGGCTGCCATGGAGGGTCTGATCCGCGACGAACTGAACGTTAAAGAAGTGCGCTTTGACCACGACGAAAATTCGGTCGTAACGATTTCGGCCAAGGCCAATTTTAAGCGCCTGGGAAAAATATTCGGTTCCGCCATGAAAGCGGCTGCCGGTCAGATCGAACATTTGGAAAGCGCCGCCATTGCGGCGCTGGAATCAGGCCAAACAATTCCTATATTGGAAAAAGCGATTACCTACCAGGATCTTGACATCCGGCGAAGTAAGCGGCCGGGCGTCGAGGTGGAAACCCAGGGCGATATTACCGTGGCGCTGGATACCGCGCTTACGCCGGAGCTTGTGGGCGAAGGTCTGGCGCGTGAATTTGTCAATCGTATCCAGACCATCCGCAAAAACAGCGATTTTAAGGTGACCGACCGCATCCGGGTCGATTTTTTCGCGCCCGATGAATTGGCCGCTGCCATCGAGCATCATAACGATTATATTTGCAACGAAACCCTGGCCCGCTCACTTAACCGCCGCAGCGCCGCCCGGGAGATTGCCGGCGGCGAACCGGTGGAAATAAATGATCTGCTCGCGACCATTGCCTGCAGGGTCGTTTCTTAGGCGTCGCCAAAAATTCATGGGGCATCGCATCAGTAAAGTATTTCAGCGGACCAAGAACAACCTTGTTTATTTTATCGTCCGCATTTTGCTGATGGTAGAACCCTTGATCCCGCGCCGGTGCGGACTAACGCTGTTCGGCTTATTGGGAAGACTGGTGTTTTTATTTCCTTCCGCCGACAAACGGGTGGCCATTGCACAATTGCAGGATTATTTTAGCGCGCAGGGGCGTAGCGACGATGCCGCAAAATCGGCGGCGACAATGTATGCCAACCTCGGAAAAAACGGTTTTGACGCCTTGCGGCTTGGGCATAGTTCCGACCGGTATTTCGACAGAATTGTTTCCTGGGAAGGACTTGCTGAATTTTCCGAGGCTTATGCAGGCGGCAAGGGTGTTATCGTTATTACGGCGCACCTGGGCTGTTTTGAAATGCTGCTCAATTTTTTCGGGCGCAAGGGCTTTACCAGTTTTGCGGTCGGCCAGAAAATTTACGACGAAAGACTTGACAAAATCGTAAGCCGGGCCCGCAGCGGCAGGAATATTTCGTACGTGCACCGCGCCGAAAGCCCGCGCGTAATTTTGCGCAAGCTTCGGGAGGGGCAGGCCTTTGGCGTGCTCATAGACCAGGACACGGCCGTGGAGGGTGTTTTTGCCCATTTTCTTGGGAAGATGGCCTTTACGCCGAGCGGTCCGGTACGCATGGCGCTGCGGTTTAATATTCCAACGTTCGTGGTTACTACGGTGCGCGCTGCACGCGACAAGCACCGCATCTGGATAACGCCGCTGGCGTTGAGCAAAAGCGGCGATTTTGAAAAAGACGTTGTTATGAGCACGGAAGCGGCCAATGAAATCATCGGCAAAAAAATATTGGAGTATCCGCTGCAATGGGTCTGGATGCACCGGCGCTGGCGCCGCAATCCGGGCGACCCGGAAAATCGCGCCATTCCATCGGTAGAAAATTATGCCTAAAATCAAGCAATTGTTTTGCGTTTGCTGCATTTTACTGCTCGCAATATTTTTAATGCAATGCGGTTCCAAGGTGGAGTCGCTGCCGTCGGGCGGGATGGAAATAAAAAATCCCTACCAGGAATTCAGCAATTCCACAATGCTGCTGTATAGCGGCAAATATTTGCAATGGACCCTGGAATCAAAAACCATGCGCAAATCGCTCAACGACACCGCGCGCGTCCTGGCCTCGCCGGTAATTTTATCGGTGTTCGACACGGCGGGCCATCGCACCGTGCATCTGCTTTCGGATTCCGGGTATTCCGACAACGGCATGAATGTATTTACCGTGTGGGGCGATGTTTACGTGCGGGCCCGCAGCGATTCGCTGACGATCCGCTCCGAAAAACTTATCTGGAACAAGCTCGCGCACCATGTAACCTCGGACACGCATGTGCAGATAACCACCATCACCGGCGACGTGCTGCGCGGCGTGGGCCTGGACGCCGACGAGGATTTTTCGCACTGGAAGCTGCTCAAGGGCGTGAGCGGGAAATTCCCGAATTTTAAGGAACGTGTTGACAAGGGCGAAGGGTTTTAGCTTTCCTCTATGAAAAAAAATCAATTCCTGATTCTCCTGATGTTCCTCTGCCTCGCCCTCATCGGCTTTGCCAAGCCCAAAAACGGGAGTCTTATTTTAAAATCCGCCGATTCCATGGACAATATCATGGTGGGCGGCAACCTGATAAGCGAGCTTAAAGGACATGTGGTGTTTGAGTACGACGATGCCGTAATCCACTCGGATTATGCCAAATGGTGGCGCTCGGAGGGCATGGTAAACTTTTCCAACCATGTGGTGCTTTCACGCCCGCAGCAGACCTTAAACGCCGACTTTCTGCATTACGAACGCGACAAAAAATTGTGCACGGCCAACGGCAACCTGCTCTTTATCGACCGGGACAAACGGCTGCGCCTGACCGGGCAGCAGGGGTTCTATAATTTACAGACGCGCTATTTCTGGGTGCAGGGCAATCCCTACCTGGTGCAGCGCGACAGCACGGCGCGCGACTCGCTCACGATCCGCGGCACAACCATGACCTATACCGACTCCACCAAGAGCGCTACGGTGGTCGATAATGTTATTATCCGTAAAGGCGACCTGAACGCCGTGGGCCAGCGCGCCTATTATTTCTCGCAGCGGCAGCGCGCCAATCTGCGGGTAAATCCGCATATCACCTACAAAACCAACACGCTCACGGGCGACTCCGTGGACCTTATTTTTAAACAGGACACGTTGCGCGGGGTTTCGGTCAAGGGCAATAGCGACGGCCGTTACCGCGAAAATTCCAAGGGCGATACGCTCGTGACCACGATCGCCGGCGACAGCATGTATATGTCCATGACCGATTCCGGCGCGGTGGATTCCATCCATGTGTTCCGTGATGTAAAGGGAACCTATTATAACATCAGGAGCGCCGCCCAGGTAAACGAGGCTTCCGGCAAAACCATGACGCTGAGTTTTAACAAGCAGGGAAATGTTGACCGCGCCACGATCTGGGGGAACGCCAAAAGCACCTATTACGTGGACGAACAGGACGGCAGCGGAAAAACCATTGCCACCGGCGACACGATCCGCGTTAGCTTTGCCGACGGCAAGGCGCGCAGGATCAGGCTTACGGGCAGCGTCCGGGGAAGCTATATCCCAACCGTTTCGGACACGCTTAAAAGCTCCGCTCCAAAACAAGCCGTTAAACCCCGTTAAGGCATCCGCTATTTTTTCTTGGGGTTAAACATATTGTCAAGGTGCTGCATAACGTCGCTTGACTCGGGGAGATTATAAACGTTCATGTCCCCGCGTCCCGGCTTTGGCCCGGCGGCTTCGGGCTGCGGGGCCGGCTGATGGACGCTTGCCGGTTGCGGCGGCGGGTTGTTTTCCAGGGCCGGCTGCGGCGGTATTGCCCGCGCGGGTTCTTCGACCGCCGCTGCGCCCGAAAAGACCCGCGCCATATTCGCCAGGGCCGCGGATGCGCGCTTGACTTCGACCCGCACCGTGGATATATCGTTGGCATTATTGGTGAGCGATGCCTTGAGCATGTCGAGCTCGCCCCGAACTATTTGCTGTTGATTGGTGAGGCTCTTATCCAACCCGTTCTTTACGGAGGCAATGTGGGCCTTGAGCTGGTCGCTGGTTTTCTGGAAATTCTGGTCAAGATCGCCGATTGATTTGGCCATACGAGTCTCGACAATGGAAAGGGCGTCGGCATCGGCTTTTTTAGCGGCTTCCAAGGATCTTGTCAAATCGGACATGCGGCCGTTCATATCTTTGCGCAGTTCGCTCATCGCGGAGCTTGTTTCCCTTTTGAGGCCCTCGACTTGTTGGGTCATCGAGTTTGAAAGCCTTTCGAACGAGGAATGGAGCGCGCGCAGTTCTTCGCCGACTAAATTCTCCACGAGTACGTTAAGCGCGCGCAGCGTCTCGTCCGCACCTGTTCCTTGAACGTGTTGGGCCTTATCCATGATGCAAGCCTCCTTTGATTAACCGGTCAATCAAGTTCCATCCTCTAAAATATAATATCGGACATCTGCTGGGGCGAGTTTAAGATTCCAAATCGGGCCCACAGCGGCTGTAATCAAGAAGTGGGAAAATGCTCTATTGAGTCGCGATGATTTTTCTGGACAACGTCGATAAAAGTTTTTAAATTTTCCCCAAAGTGACTCTGAAACGGCGTTACGGTAATTACCGGAGTTACGGTTACGGTTTCACCTT
>JAQUMP010000193.1 GCA_028718065.1 Chitinivibrionales bacterium
CTCCCCCATTCGGCCTTTACGTTATTCTTACCGAGCCGCTGCGCGGCTACGAATACGTTACGCGCGCGGCCATCGACCATCAAATACTTTTTGTCCAGTTACGCATGAAAAATGCGCCTGCATCGGTTGTGGCGGACCAGGCAAGATCATTGCTCGCATTTACAAAAGGGACCAATACGCGGCTTATCATCAACGACGATCCGGCCTTGGCCGCCGTCCTCGGCGCCGACGGCGTGCATATCGGACAAAATGACTTGCCCTACGATCAGACGCGCACAATTGTAGGACCGGAGGCGATCATCGGGGTGTCAACGCATAACCCAGGGCAAACTAAAAAAGCCTGCGAGCAGGGCCCGAATTATATAGGCGTGGGGCCGGTATTTGCCACGCCGACCAAAAAAATGCCGGACCCCGTTATCGGCATTACCGGTATGCAGGAAATGCTCACAATCGCAACGGTCCCGGCCGTGGCCATCGGCGGCATCGATTTGTCCAACCTGGAGCAGGTGCTTGACGCGGGGGCAAAAAACGTCTGCATGGTGAGGGCCGTAAATCAGTCGCAAAACCCGGGGGCCGTCATGAAAAAAGCGCTCAGGATGCTGGAGTGCGGCGGCCGTCGCTAACGGGTTTGGGGCGGTTTGGGAATGCCGGCGGGGATGCCGATCTCCTGTTTGTCCGGGTGGTTCGTCGTCATGACGATGGCGCCGGTCATTTCTTTTTTAACGAGAGGAAAATTAAGTTTTAAAGCATAAATATGGTCGCCGTATTGGTTCGTGGAATCGGTGGCCTGCCATTTAAAGTTGATCTTGACCGGCGTGAGAGCGGATTTTCCCGTGTTTCCTTCGGGATTCGGATGAAACGAAACGCTAAAGACCTCCAGGTCCGGCTTTAGTGAGGAAACGCGCAAAGTAAACACGGAATCTTTGCGGGGTGAGAACAGGGTAATATACTGCTCGGAAAGACCGATAAAGGGGCGCATTGGAGCTTTGATCCAAAGTTGCTGCCGCATGGCATTGCGCGCGTTGGAAAAAACCGTAAGCGATTTTTCGAGTTCGCCGGTAAAGAAGGGGTCGATCGTTACCACGGCGTTTATCACGGTGCTTTGCCCGGGCCGGACGATGGAATCAAATTTTACCACCGTGCATTCGCACGTGGGTTTAACTTTACTAATGCGCAACGGTTTGTCGCCGCTGTTCCATACGGTAAACGACGCTTGGATACTTTGGGTCCTGCCTTCAATCACGAGCGGCGCAACAAAGGTGGTTTTGTCGAATTGGATCATCGGACCGGCCCAAGCCGATGCAATTGCAAGAAAAATTAACCCCACGCCCGCGTGTTTTATACCCGGCATATAACAGACCTCCTATTAAAAATACATTTTGACCCGCGAAAAAGGGAGCGGCCGCCTGCAATAAGTTTATTTCAGAAAACAACCGGTTTGAGCGTTTTGACCAGCCAGGCGATTGTTTCGCCCAGGTCTTTCATGTTTGCGAGGGCCTCTTCGTCTTTTTCAACGTCGCCCTTTTGCACGCCGACCCCAAAATTCCAATAGGTCGATCCCGGCACGATCATTTTAGACGCTAAAAAAAGGTGATTGATGGAATCCAGAACATGCGTTGCTCCGCCCCGGCGGTTGACCACCACGGCCGCGCCGATTTTGCGGGTAAAGAGGCCGCCGTTGGCCATGGACACGAACCCGGCGCGGTCGATGAGCGCCTTCATTTCCGAGGTCATATCCGCAAAATAGGTGGGCGAACCCAAAATAATCGCGTCGGCCTCAATCATTTTTTCGATGCATTCATTTATGATGTCCGTCTTGGTCGCGCATTTTTTGTCTTTATTTTGGATGCACCTGTTACAGGCCAGGCAGCCGCGCACGGGTTTGCCGCCGATGTGGACCAGCTCCGTTTTTATGCCTGCTTTACTTATGGGCTCAAGCACTTTGGTAAGCAAAAATTCGGTGTTTCCGCCGGTGCGGGGACTGCCGTTAAAGGCAATGGCTTTCATGGTGTGGTCTCCTGAATAAGGGTATAATCTTCTTTTGAGTCATGAACGAATACAATTTACTTTTTGGGCGGAATGCCGTCCTTAATTTTGCTTTCAAGAAAATCGGAAGGGAAAAAGACTGTTTCCCTGCCGCGTTGTTTCTTTACCAACAATTTTATTCGCTCCAAACCGAGAAGGTCTGTGCGAGCGGTTTGGTAAACAATGTTGTTTGCCTTTTGATGTCCCTTGATCGTGTATACCGCTGTAGCGTGCCTGAGAGCATGTTGGATAAGGTCTATCTGCCGGTGGTTTAGATTAAATTTTGTGGTTCGCAGCAACCGGTCTATTTTACTAATTTCGGAAGAGCGCGCGGCAATATAAGAATGCAATTCGTCGATTGCCCGCACAAGTATGCTCAAATTGTATAAAAGAAAATAGGTAAGATCGTTATCGTCCGATTCGGAATATAAAAAAGACCGGGCATATTGCGAAGGAGCTTTTCTGAGTATTTGTGAAATAGAAACATATTCGCAGAGCCAATAACCTTGCCGGAGCATAGACCAATAAAAAAGGGCCCGTGCGCACCGGCCATTGCCGTCGACAAATGGATGGTCGTAGGCAAGCCAAAAATGCAGCAGGATAGAACGTATGACCGGGTGAATATAAAATGATGGGATAATGCCGTTTGCAAAGTCACATAATGCTTGGGTTCGTTCTTTGAGCTCCTGCGCCGGGGGCGGATTATGTAATACGATTTCACCCATGGCCAGGTTATCGTACACGCGGATTTCTTCCGCGGCATTACGAAACCGTCCGACGGTATCAGGGTCGTCCATGGTATTTTCAGACAGACGTCGATGAAGATCGAGGATAAGGTCAATCGATAAATTTTCCTTGGTTTTTTCTTTTATCAAGCGCATGGTATGATAATTGTTAAGGATCATTCTTTCGCTTTTATTTTTCGGGGCGCGCTCGGAGCGGATCATTTCCTTGGCGACTTGTCGTGTAGACGTTGCCCCCTCAAGCTGGCTTGAGGTTATGGCTTCTTCGATTAATGAATGGACCAGATATTTTTCCTGATCGCCGGTATTAATTACCTCCGTGTCCAAGGTCTGAATTTGCCCCCCGGCATTCTGATCTATTTTATTCAAATATTCCAAAACCGGATCTGGCATCCCAAACTTAAAAGAGTCGCCCTGCATATCCTTGAGGGGCATTTGGCGCAGTTGTCCTAAGCGCGCAATCTTAATTGCCGTCCACCATTCGCGCGAAGTCAGCCCTTGCGGCCCTTGATGGTATTGCAGAGTGTGCCAATGCAGATACCGGTTCTTCCAAATTGGACTTAGATGTGCAAAAACGCGCTGCATTCGCTCAGGATTTTGGGCCAACTCCTGGTAAAGCTGCTTAAATGATGGTGGATTTTGTGGCTTATTCATATTTTGACAGAACTACTAATATGTACTAATTATGTACTAAATTAGTAGATGGCATTCGAATAATCAAGATATGTACTAATTTTAATATAAATTAGTAGATATTAGTACAAGAAAACACCGGTCTCATTTCATCCCATCATCTCCTTATCCTATTATATTTTTATTCCGAATCAACTTTTGCACAACTCAAGCGAGAAAAAGTTTCTTTTTATGTCCGATGCCTCTCCCAGCAATATCGATTTAAAAGCCCGGCTTAACGAAATCCGGCAGCGCATCGCCGCGGCCTGCGCGGCGGCGGGGCGGCTACCGGGCGATGTTCGGTTGATTGCCGTGACTAAAACATACCCCGTGGAAACGGCCCAGGCCCTGATCGATCTGGGCGTTCATGACATCGGCGAAAACCGGGTCCAGGAAATCGAGGAAAAAGTCCCGCATCTGCACGGCGAATTCAGCATGCACATGATCGGTCATTTGCAAACCAATAAAATCCGCAAGGTTGTGCCGCACGCGGGCTGGATCCAATCGGTCGACAGCATCCGCGTGCTTGACAAAATCAATCAAACCTGCGGTGAGCTTGAAAAAAAAATAAATATTTTAGTCGAAGTTAACACTTCGGGCGAAGCATCCAAATCCGGCTGTCTTCCTGCCGATGCGCCGGCACTGTGCGAAGCGGCATCGCGTTGCCGCCATATAGTATTTAAAGGGCTCATGACGCTCGGTCCCCTCGGGGGCAGCGAAAGGGAGGTGCGCAATGCGTTTGCGCTTCTGCGGAACCTGGGTGAGCGCTGCGGCGCGCACGAGCTCTCCATGGGCATGAGCGGCGATTTTGAATGGGCCATCGCCGAAGGAGCGACCATGGTAAGGATCGGAACACTTCTTCTGGGAAAACGGGAATAAATCCTATGGCAATCGTTCTATTTTTAGTAAAGCTTTATCAGATTATACTGATCGTGCGGGTCGTGCTTTCCTGGGTGCCGCATACGACGATGAACCCGATTATCGGGCTCATTTACAAACTCACCGAACCCGTCTTGGACCCGATTCGCCGGTATTTGCCCCGCAACCAGTGGGGGATTGATTTTGCCCCCTTGGTCGTATTTCTTTTGCTCTGGATTTTGGAAAGCATGATTATCCGTGTATGACCCCGCGTAAATTGATTATTTTGTAGAATAGATAAAAAAATAGTAAGGGAGGTCATTTTCATGCGCATTACGCCTCTTGACATTCGTAAGCAGCCGTTCCGCAAAAAGATGGTCGGTTTTGATCCGGACGAGGTCAACAGTTTTTTAGAAATGGTTGCGGCGGAATTTGAGAATGTGATTAAGCAAAACGATGAGTTGGCCACGCAGGTCAAGCAACGCGAGCAAAAACTCGAGACCTATGTTAAGATCGAGAAAACGCTCAACGATACGCTCCTCACCGCCCAGAAAGCCACCGACGACGCCCGCATGAACGCCCAGAAAGAGGCCGAACTCATTCTGCGCGACGCGCAGGTACGGGCCGATAAATACGAGGATGATTCGCGCCACCGGGTGCATCAATTGGAGAGCGAATTGGTCGCGTTGCGCAATCAGCGCGATAGCTTTCTGGCGCGGTTTCAATCCATGCTCAAGACCCAGCTCGGCCTGCTTTCGATTATCAGCGGGGACTTGCAGGACACGAATGAAACATCCACCCGCGCGCCCCTGAACGAGACCATGGCCGAAGTGCCGCCGCAACCTTTGGTTTCCTCGCTGGACGTATAAGAAAAATCTATGGAGCAGAGCTGCCGGCTTACCGTTCATTGCAAACCGAACGCAAAACAAAACCGGATCGCCTTGGCTTCGGCGGGCGGGCTTTCCTGCGCCATCGCCGCGGCGCCCAGCGACGGCAAGGCCAATAAGGCCCTGGTCGGTTTTTTGGCCGAAACGTTGCATATCGCCAAGTCGAGAATATCGATTGTAAAGGGGCATGCTTCAAAGATTAAAACGGTTTTAATTTCCGGGCTTGACAAAAACAATGTACTTGCAAAATGCGGCCTGTTACCGCCGCAATAACCTTAAAACAAGGATTATCCCATGACCGCAGTTTCAAACACGTTTGGCATGATGCAGGAAGCCGAAAGTTTTATTAAAAGTAAATGTTCTCAAAAGGCGGATTACGGCATTATCCTGGGAACGGGGCTGGGGCGGCTGGCCGATTCCATCCAAAAGTCCGCGGAAATCCCCTACGAAACCATACCGCACTTTCCTTTGTCAACAGTCGAGACGCATGCCGGCAAACTTATCTGCGGCCAAATCTCCGGCAAAAACGTGGTGGCCATGCAGGGCCGCTTTCACTTTTACGAGGGATACAGCTTTGCGCAGGTCGTTTTTCCGGTGCGGGTCATGAAGTTATTGGGGGTAAAAACGTTGATCGTTTCCAATGCCTGCGGCGGCATAAATCCGCAATTCGGTCCGGGGTCCATCATGGTGATTACCGACCATATCAACCTGCTGCCCGGCAATCCGCTGATCGGTTCCAACGATAACCGCATCGGCCCGCGCTTTCCGGACATGTCCGAGCCCTATTCCCAAAAGTTAATCGAGTGCGTCATGAACGTGGCGCAACAGAAAAAGATCCGCCTCGAACGCGGCGTGTACGCCGCCATGACCGGGCCGTCGCTGGAAACGCGCGCCGAATACCGTATGCTAAAAACGCTCGGCGCCGACGTGATCGGCATGAGCACGGTGCCCGAGGTAATCGCCGCCGTGCATTGCGGTATGGCCGTGCTGGGCCTTTCGGTAGTCACCGATTCCTGCCTGCCGGATGCGCTGGAGCCGGCCGACATCAACAAAATCATCGCCACGGCAAGTGTGGCCGAGCCCAAGCTCGTCATGCTCATCGAAGAGGTCCTTAAAACATTATGAGCAAGAGCGCTTTTTTACCGGTAACGCCCGCGGTCGATTTTTCGGCCGTGGAGGCGGAGGTCCTTGACTTTTGGAACAAAGAACGCATCTTTGAAAAAAGCCTGGCGGCCACCGCCGGCGGCCGCCCGTTTGTTTTTTACGACGGTCCGCCCTTTGCCACGGGCTTGCCCCATTACGGCCATCTTCTGGCCGGTACCATCAAGGACATCGTGCCGCGTTTTCGCACCATGCGGGGCAACTATGTCGCCAGGCGCTTCGGCTGGGATTGCCACGGCCTGCCGGTCGAAAATGAGATGGAAAAAGAGTTCAAGGTTTCGGGCAAGCGCGAT
>JAQUMP010000194.1 GCA_028718065.1 Chitinivibrionales bacterium
TTCGCCCATTATAAATCCCACGGGTGCTTGGCCCACATAATAAATCGCCCCGCAGAGCGCGAGCTCCTCGGAAAGTGCAATCGCTTCGCGGCAGGCGGCGTAGTCCGTTTCATCCGGCGGCAGCCCCACCTGCGAAAGCCATACGTCAAGTATTTTACGGGCGTCTGCGCAGCGCTCCGGCGTAAGCGGCAGCGCACG
The DNA here is from genome assembly GCA_028718065.1 of Chitinivibrionales bacterium. Taxonomy (GTDB): domain Bacteria; phylum Fibrobacterota; class Chitinivibrionia; order Chitinivibrionales; family FEN-1185; genus JAQUMP01. The sequence continues at coordinate 199 of JAQUMP010000194.1, forward strand.
GCAGAAATAGTGGTTTATAAAATAGTTGAGCAGGTTTTTTTCGCCATGCAGCTTTCGCCCTTTATAATCCGATAGTTTACTTATAGCATTAATATAATCGCTCTCGGCCTCGTCGCAGGTAACGGTATAATGCGCAGGATCAAAAACGGGCAGCCACTCTTCCAGCACCGGAAACAACATGCCGTGTTTTTGAATTATTGTGTCAAGCAATGTTTTGCTGATGCTGCGGAGGTCCCGCGTGGGCATCACGTACGGGGTTTTGTCGTAGGCTTTTCCCCGGACAAATATTTCCGTATCGTTAATCACGGCATATTCGTGTTTTTGGCGGAACAGGTAGAGGTTGGCAAAACTGTATTCGGACACCGGCGTGCCGATCGCGCGCAGCGGCCCGAACAGCAGGTTCCTATGGTGTAAAGAAAGAGGCTCTTGGGTCATGATGGGGGGACCATAAAAATGTTCACCCGTAATATTTGGCATATTTGCGCGACCGCGTTTTTTTGTCCCAGGCCGCGAAATTAAGTATATACCCCACCGCCGTATCATTGAAGCTGGAAAATTCGGCGATCTTTTTTGTCAAGTCATCCAGGTTCGTGGCGCCCGCGCGCGCAATCACCAGGCACCCGCTAAAAAGCGGCGCCATAACGGCGGCGTCTATGACCGGGCCGAGCGGCGGGGTGTCGAATATGACCATGGAAAACCGTCGCGTCAGTTCGTTGGTAAGCAGTCGCAGGCGGTTGGCGGAAAGCAGTTCCGTGGATTTTTTCTGCAATTCCCCCGAGCTGATAAAAGAAAGATTGGCAAGCGCCGTCGGCTGGACCAAAGACGTTACTTCTTCCTCCGAAAAATTCTTTTTTTCGCGCAGAAATTCGGAAAGCCCGGGAGTTTGGTTTTTGTCAAGCCACCGGTGCAGCGTTCCGCAGCGCAGATCGCCGTCCACCAGCACCGTTTTTAAACCCTGCTGCGCCATGGAATAGGCCAGGTTTACCGCAATCGTCGATTTACCGCAACCGGGTTCAAGGCTGGTTATCATCAAACTTTTTTGCGGGAAATTATAGAGTTTCATGAGTACTTTGGTGCGCAGCGCCCTGAAAATTTCCCGGATGCTTCCCTGGTGATCCAAGTGGGCAATAATCGTCCCGTTTCCGGGCGACAAACTTTTTTGATCGTTCTTGTGGATTAGTTTATCGCTTTTGGGGATTTCTTCGAGCAAAAGTTTGCCGGTTTTAAGGGTGAATTCATATTCGGAGTGGGCGGTCCTGTCAAAGTAGTTATAAACAAAAACCGGCAGCATGGTAATCATGATCGCCGCCATAAGCGCCAGGGCAAGGGATTTAGGTACGTTCGGCGGCGGCGGCATGGGTCCCACGGCGTAATCCATGACGAATACTTCGGCCATGTTGCCGGCATTGGCGGCCTTGGCCTGGTTAAACCGATTGAGGACCGAAGAATATAAATCCGAAGTTATCTGTTGCCGCCGCTGCAATTCCGCCAACTGCAATTCTTTGGTCGGCAGTCGTTGTAATTCTCCGGCAAGCGCTTGAACATCGGTGTTCTTATTGGTCACGGTATTCTGGGCCGAGACGCGGTAATTATGCAGGGTTGACATAATGGTCTTTTCCAAAGCGTCGATCTTGTTCTGGTTGGTAATCCGTAAAGGATGGTCCAGGGCGTAGTTTTGTTCGTAGTCATGTTTTTGGGCCAGCAAACCGTTAAGGGCGGCCTGCAATACCGGCGCGGAGCTGTTGTTGTGGTTGATAAGGAAAACGAGCGCTTCTCCGGCAAGACCGGTCTTATCATCCGCGGACAAAGCCCCGGAGAATCTGCTTTCCAGCCCGGCAATTTCGGCCAGCGGCTCCTTTTGGTCCTCAATGTCCGTTTCCATTTTGGAAAGCGTGACGACCCTCTGTTGAATCCTGTCCGTAAGCCCGACCATGGGATTGGCGGACCGGAAATTTTTAACCGCGTCTTCGGCCGCCGCCAGATCTTTACTTACGACATCGAGTTGCTTTTCGAGCGAGGAGAGCACGCTTTTGCTCCTGCTTTTTTTATAGGAAGCATTTTTTTCCACAAAAACGTCGGCAATGGTATTGGCGATGGACGCCATGAGCTGATAGTCCCGGCCGGAAAGGGAGACCGATATATTGGCGTTACCGGCCGGGGTCGTGATTTCCTTGACCGATACCATATCGTACGTCGTTTCCACCGCGTTGCGCATTTCCAGGATCCGAAAGCTGAAATCGTGCGGAGTATCTAAAAATGAATGCGAAAATACAAGGTGCATGCCGCCGCCGTTTATCCGGGCCAGGTCCGCGGTTCCGCCTTGTAAAATCAGTTTTTTCTCGGGAAATAATTTTTTCAGGAGGGTGCTGTTGTCCGGGTTAAGAGGGGTAAAATAGAGACTGAATGCGGGCGCCGGTTTTTTTTCCAGGACAAAATCGAATTTTCCGGGCGCGGCCGCGGAATCGACCAGCACCGTATCAAAAATCGACGCGCGCGGAAAATGGACAACGGCCAATTGTAAAGAGAGCCGCGAAACGATTTCCTTGAGAAAGGTCCGGCTCTGGATCATGTCGGAATGCGCCTGCATGAGCCCGTTCACGTCTTTTACCGCCGCCATGTCCTCGGTATTTTCCGTTCCGATCAGGGCGGTGGCGGAGAGTTGCGGCGGCCGTTGCGCCAGAAGATAGGCGATGCCGCCGGTTCCAATGAGGGCCAGAGGAAAACTAACAAGCATAAATATCCGCGCGCGCCAGAAAAGATGGCGAAACGATTGGAAGCGAAGGTAAAAACCCTCTTGATTGCCCGCGCGATTGTCGGAAAGTTTAGCGCCCACAGGATTGCCCCTTAATGCCCCTTAAAAGACAGATACGCAATATAGACCGTTGCGGTTGCCGTTACGGCGGTCACCGAAAAGCTTAAAGCCGGCAGGATATTCACGGTGAAATTTTCCCATCCTGTCAATTTTGGCTCATGCGTGAGCGTAATCTGGTCGCCCGATTTAATTCCAAGAGCCTCAAGCGTTGTTCCGGCCTGGACTTGCGGCAGCAGATGATCGTTGATAGTAGTGCCGTCCCGCTCCCAGCAAATTTTTTTAAGCCCATCCTCCCGCACCGGACCGCCGGCCTGCGCCAGGGCGTCCCACAGGGTTGCTTCCGGGTCGACGAAATACATACCCGGTTTTATAAACCCGCCTAAGAGGGAAACGCGGATAAGCGGCCGCACGTAAAGATTGGGATAGCGAAGGTAGGACATATAGGTAGTGTCCAGGAACCCCGTAAGTTTTGAAAGGGAAAGGGTATCGACCCGCACAAAACCGATAACGGGCAGAAAAATTGAGCCCCGATTGTCGATGCGGTACACGCCATTGACAAAATGAGATGTGTCGGGAAGCACCGCGATTCTAACGGCGTCGCCTTTTTTAAAGGGCGCGGGCGTATCGTTGTCGCCGTAGCCGGCGGAAACGCAAACAATAAAAAGAATTACCATAAAACCGAACGGTCTCTTTTTTATCTGCATAGGATTATTTATTCCCTTTGCTCAATAGTTTATAGAGCCTGCGTTGTGATACATTAAACCAGCCGGACATTCCCATTTTAACAATGCAACATGCGTGCCATAGGGCGGTTGATGGCTGCATGCGTCGTGGTTTCTTTCCTTTCCAAATGCTTTTCCCGATTTTAGGAATTATTTTATCAAAAACGCAGTTATAATAAATTGATAATCAAATATATTAGTCCCAATGTTACGGGTTTTTCGACATAAGAGATTAATTTGTTTTTAATCGAGGGCTTTGGCATATATCTTGCATAATTTTTTTCATATCATTAAATTGGGCGTTTTATCAAACAATAAACAGGAGAGCAAGGACCATGGATCATAAGCTTCCCGAATTGCCATTCAAGAAGGACGCATTGGCCCCGTTTATTTCGGCCGAAACGATCGATTTTCATTATGGCAAGCATCATAACGCCTATGTTACCAATCTTAATAAATTAATAGCAGAGACCGAATATCAATCCATGCCGCTTGAGGAAATTGTTATCAAGGCGTCGGGTCCTATTTTTAACAATGCGGCTCAGCATTGGAACCATTCAATTTACTGGCAGAGCCTTACTTCGGTCGGAAACAAAATGCCCAACAACGGAATGATGGCGGCAATCAATAAAAATTTTACCTCATTCGCAAAATTTCAGGAACAGTTTACCAATAGCGCCTTGACGACCTTTGGTTCCGGTTGGGTATGGCTTGTTAAAACGCCCGATGATAAACTCGCCATAGAAAGCACCAGTAATGCCGCGACGCCTTTACGGGAAGGAAAAATACCGCTTTTAACTTGTGATGTTTGGGAGCATGCGTATTATATCGATTACCGCAACAACCGTGCGGCGTATCTGACGGCCTTCTGGAATATTGTCAATTGGAATTTTGTCCAGGAGAATTTTGAATAATCCTATGCCTTAACCGCAACTTGCGAGTTAAGAAAATCCTATTATATTTTTAGGAGCAGAGTAAATTACCAGCAATTAATTAATCGATTAAATTTGGCGGGATTATGAAATTGTTTGACATTGTTTTTAGTTTACGCTATAATTAAATTATTACATTTTTCCGGCCGGAAAGTATGGATGGAATGACCACTGCTGCGAACCGACTACTACTGGTTGACGATGAAGAAGCTATCGTATTCGCTTTTTCCCAGCTTTTAAAGGCGCCGAATTTACAAATAGATACGGCGACTTCCCTGCAGGATGCCGTGAACCACCTCAAGAATAATAATTATTCCGCCGTGATTGCCGACCTGAGGCTTTCCGGATCCACGAACCTGGAAGGGTATGACGTTATCCGGGAAGCAAGAGCCACCCAGGCCGATTGCATTATTATTATCGTTACCGCCTATGGCGGCGAGGATACCGCTAAAACCGTCTCCCAGCTCGGCGCCGATTACTACTTCGAAAAACCGGTTTCCCCCAAGACAATCAAAGACCTGCTCAAATCCAAGGCCGTTTATCCGTAACTCCCGCAACATTCAGTTGTAAAGTAGTTTGGAATTTACTTAACAGCATACGAGGCGGGCATATATATTAAGTATAAACCAAAGCAGCCCCCATGCCTTCCCAAAACCGCCGATCCCGCCGTTCCGCCAAATCATCGCTTTCATTTACAAAGAAAACAAGAAATATTCCCCCGAGTAAACCCGGCGCCTTTCCGGTCGTGGGCATCGGCGCCTCCGCCGGAGGGCTGGAAGCGCTTGAAAAGCTTTTCGCGAATATTCCAGGGGATAGCGCCATGGCTTTTGTGGTGATCCAGCATCTTGACCCAAAACACAAAAGCATCATGGATTCCCTGCTTAAAAAATATACGAGCATAGGAATTGTTGAGATAAAAGATGGAACAAAAATAGAACCCAATAAAATTTACCTGAGCCCCCCCAACTCCAATATCGGGATCATCGGCGCGTCGCTGCATCGCATCGTACCGCCAAAGCAGCACGGCGTGAATCTGCCGATAGATTATTTCTTTCGTTCCCTGGCCCAAAGCCGGGGCGAAAAGGCGATCTGCATTGTTCTTTCCGGCACCGGGACCGATGGAACGCTCGGACTTAAGGCCGTAAAAGACGCCGGAGGAATGACCATGGCGCAGGAAGAAGTCCAGGCCGCCTACCCCGGCATGCCCTCCAGCGCCATCGACACCGGGCAGGTGGATTTTATCCTGCCGGTGGAGAAAATGGCCTCGCAGCTTATTGCTTATGTAAAGCATCCATCTTTCCAGCGGGAAGACACCCCGGTCGCGGCGGCGGGCAATTTCCAGATTACCATGGAAAAGATATTCCTCCTCATCAGAAGCAAAACCGGCCACGACTTTTCGCTGTACAAACAAACCACCATCCGCCGCCGGATCGAACGGCGCATGGCGCTCGCGCATACCGAAAAAGTTTCCGACTACCTCCGCTTTCTGGAAAAGCGCCCGCGCGAAATCGAATCGCTTTTTAAGGAACTGCTTATCGGCGTCACCCGGTTTTTCCGTGACCCCGGGGCCTTTGACGCGCTGGAAAAAAAAGCCCTCCCGCTGTTGCTTGCTCATAAAGAAAAAGATTTACCGTTGCGTATTTGGGTCCCGGGTTGTTCCACCGGGGAAGAGGCCTATTCGCTTGCCATACTTTGTAAAGAAGTCATGGAGAAACGCAAAAAACGTTTTCCCCTTCAGGTTTTTGCGTCGGACATAAACGCCGAAGCCATCGAGACGGGACGCAAGGCGCTTTATCCCGAAAGTATTTCCGCCGACGTGTCCGCGGACCGGCTTGGTAAATTTTTTACGCGCGAGGGCCCTTCGTACCGGATTAAAAAGCAAATCCGCGATTGCGTGGTTTTTGCGCTTCAGGACGTTGCTAAAGACCCGCCGTTCTCAAAACTCGACCTTATCAGTTGCCGCAACCTGTTAAT
>JAQUMP010000195.1 GCA_028718065.1 Chitinivibrionales bacterium
GGAGACGTAGGTTATTTGCGGATTAACCAGAATGTAGGGCGATTCGTCGCCGCGTTCTTTACTTACAGCAATAACCGCGATCGATTTTCCGATCTGGGGCGCGGCCAAACCAACGCCGTCGCGTTCCAGTAGGGTTTCGATAAGTTCCTTTGCAAACGCGCCAAGCTGCTTATCGAATTTAGCAACGGGCTCGGCCTGCTTTCGTAAAACAGGGTCGCCGTAAATTCGCACGGTCATAAAAATTACTTCTTCTTTTCTTCTTTATTGTCAATTTTATCCGCGGGTGGATTCAAGACCGCCGCGATGGCCGCTTTACGTAATTCTATTACCGTATTTTCGGCGATTTTGACCATGATGGTGTCTTCGCCGTCTTTGGTCATGCCCACGGTCCCGATGATCCCGCCGATCGTTGCGATCTTATCGCCCTTTTTAACATTTTTGAGCATGTTCTGCTGCTCTTTTTGTTTTTTCTGCTGGGGCCGGATCATAAGAAAGTAAATTATAACGAACATCACGAGCATCATGGGCAGCATGCCCATGAGCCCGCCATCCTGTTTGGCAGGCGCGGCGGCCTGGGCAAACGTGGCGACCGCGCTCGCATTGACTAACAGAAGTGCGCTATACAAATGCTTTTTCATGATTCTTTTTCCTTTCGTCTGTTTATTTTGTTTATTTTTCTTATTCTAATTTTAACAAACGCATCGTGCGTGGGGGGCAACCGAGATATCATATTCAGCACGAAGTTGCCGACCCCCCTACGCTGAAAAAGCCAAAAAATTTCCCACCCCTACGCTGAAAAGACCAAAACCATTTGATTCATTTTATTTTTCACGAAACAAAATACATAAAACACCTTCTATACTGGTATAATATTATATCTCATTATGGCCACTATTTATTATGCCGCGGAGGTATTGCTGCCGAACGCCCAGGTCGTTGCGCAAGGCGCGGTGGCCGTTGAGGGTGATACAATCATTGCCGCCGGGCCCCGCAGCCATCTAAGGCGAAGCAGCGACGATCGCATTGTAAATGTCGGCAACCTGCTCCTCATGCCCGGCCTCATTAACATGCACACGCACCTGGAAGAGGGCGTGGTGCGCGGCATTGCGCCGCAATCGGACGAAACCTTCGCGTCGTGGAGCGCCAAGAAAAACAGCCGGCTGCGGCAGGCCGGCGCCGCCGCGGTGCGCCATGCGCTGGAACTGGGCGTGCGCGAGTGCCTGGCCGGCGGCACCACCACCGTGGTGGACAGTAATCGTATCGGCATCGCGCCGGGGATCCTGTCGCGGCAGCCGATTCGCTCCTGCGCGATCCACGAAATCCCGGCGCTGGAAGAGAACCCCGACATCGCGCTGATTGCGTCGCTTAAAGAGCGCATTGCCTGTGCCGGAAATTCACCGCGCCAAACAACGGGCGTAGGGCCCTACGCGCTTTTTTCGCTCACGCCGGACGAACTCCGCACTTGTCAAGCATTTGCCGCCAGACACGGTTACCGCTGGGCAAGCCATATTTCCGAAAGCGCCGAAGAGCTCCAGGCGTTTTCCGAGCAGAGCGGCGATCTTTATTTTCAGATTACCCGCAAACAAGCCTGGCCCTACGGCAAAACCGAACGCGGCTCACTGCCCTTTGCGCTGGAGAACAACCTCATTCCGGCCGGGGCGATCTGTTTTCATTGCAATTATGCCGGCGGCGCGGAGCTTTCCGCCCTGGCCGAGCGCCGCTGCGCCATCGTGCTGTGCCTGCAATATAACCAGGAGCTGGGGCACAAGCCCTTTGCGCTGGAAAGCGCGCTCAACCGCGGCGCGGCGATCTGCCTTGGCACCGAAAGCATCGCCGATTCCCCTTCGGTAAACCTGTTCGACGAGCTTTACACGGCGCGAAGGCTCTATGCCCACATTCCCGCGGCCGTGTTGCTTTCCTGGGTCGGCGCCAACCCCGCGCGGGCGCTGGGCATGCAGGATGTTCTGGGGGCGCTCAGCCCGGGGTTTAAGGCCGATTTTATCGGGGTGCGGTTTGCCCACGGCGCGGGCGAAGATCCGCTGGAGGCGCTGTTGAACGAACAGCCGGAGGTGCGGCTCGTGGTCGTTGACGGCGAGGAAATTATCGTGAATTATTGAGATAATTTACTTTTGGTTGGCGATGAAACAGGTCGCGCGACCGTCCTGAACGGTTTTTACCACCACAATCCCCTTGGTCCCGCGAGCGCGGGGTAAAAGGGCTCCGTACGCCGGGGACGCCGCAAATTGCCTATTGTTAAGTAACGAGCCGTCAAGCCCGTAGCAAGAGACCGAAATCGCGACGCCCTGCTTGCGGGCGGCGACCGGCACCGAAGCGCGCGCCGGTTTGGCGATCATGGTTATATCGAAGGTTACCGATTGCCCGCCCAGGTTTATGGCCGCGGAGGTGACCGTAACAAAGCCCGGGGCGCTGCCGATAATGCGGTACGAGCCGTCGCCAAGGCTGTCGAAAGAAAACAGGCCTTTGCCGGTGCTGGTGGTGGAATCGATGGACGTCCAGACCTGCAGCAGGCCTTGCTGTACGCGCTGCTGCAGCACAAGCAGAGCACCGCCGATGGCCGCCCCGTTTTTGTCGGCGTTTTTGAGCGTGCCTTTAATGCTGATGGTATCGGTCAGGGTCGTTAGAACAATGTTAACGGTCTGGACTCCGGAAGCGCTCACCGTGGCCCAGTTCATCTCCTGCTGCCGGTATCCCGCCTTAAGCGCCACAATAAGATATTGCCCCCGCGCCACCGCAGAAAAAGTGTACCTTCCCTGCGCATCGGAGGTTGTGGAATCTATGGAAATACGCGTGCTCTGGGTTGACGTTAAAATAAGCAGAACATTCTGAAGCGCCCCTCCCGAGAGGCTGTTTTCGGTCACGCTTCCGCTGATGGTCCCGCCGAAAACGCCGTGCAACGCGCAAAAAAGCAGAAGGCCCGGCAGGGGCAGCGACACCTGGAACGGCTTCATAATTTTATTTTAGCTCCTGGGCGCCGATATCGGGCGCCTTGCCCATATAGCCGTGACCCACGTCGATGCCGGCATCCACGCAGGGACTGCCTTGACCAAGAGCGAAGAACGCGGTCAACTCGGCGAAATAGGCGTCGGTGCTTTTGTAAAGTGCCGTTGCGGGGATCGCCGGGACCGCGGGCGGGATGTTAAAACCGGGATCGCCCCGAAAATTGGAGGGCCCGCGGTCGATGCCGCCGCTTAAGACCGAAAGATTATTGGCATAGCCGTAGGGGCCGTTCCGTTCTTCGGTAAAGTCAATGCGGCAATTATAGATCGTATTGTTGCTGACCGGAATAAAACGCGCGGCCGGAGCATCCAGGAGGAGGCCGGCTGCATGCCCGCCGCCGATGAGATAATCGTTGAAAATTTCGATGGTGCCGCGCGCCTGCGGCCCGATTTTAATACAGGTGTTGCTGTCGGAAAGCGCTCCCGCCGGACCGGGACCGGTTTCCAGGTAGTTATCGCGGCACACCACCGCGGCGGCCCGGTCGATGGTAAGGGCGCTTTGGGCCGCACCTTTGCCGGCAAGTCGAACGATGGTATTATTCACGGTAAGACCGCGGGATTGGTCTTCATCGGTTTCGGCCGAACCGAGATAGATCCCGCAGGTAAAAGCGCCTTCGATCGTGCAGTGCGCGATAATGCAATCCTGATTCTGGCGTTTAAATAAACAGGCCGTGCGGCCCCCGCCGAAAAAGTAACATTCCTCCACGGCGCCCTGCTGCGTGGCGTAAAACACCAGGGCGCTGCTGGTGTCCGCGGCGGAATCCGGCCCGGCAGGATTGACAAATTGGCAATTAGAAACGGTGCAATGGTCGCTCTCCCAGCTCTGGATGGCCCCAGCGCTAAAGCCGCTGAAGCCGCACCCGTCTATGGTAATGCGGCTGGAGGAGGTAATCCTGCAAGCGAGATTATAATTGACAAAAGACATATTGCGCAGTTCGAGCCGGGCCGTGTTGCTCACGGAAAAGGCGGTCAGGGCCGTGGGCGCGCCGAGGGTGGCATCGGCATCGGCATTTAAAACAGCGCCGCCGCTTTGGGGCCCGCGGATGACGATGGCGGCGTGCGGGGCGCCGCTGGAGAACACCTGCAGATCGTGCTCTCCCCGGTAAACACCGGCGGCGATGAGCAGCGTATCGCCGGCATTCAGCAAGCGGCATGCTTTACGGATGCTAAGTAGCGGCGCGAGCAGCCCGTCGTTGTCGTCGCTGCCGGTGGTGGCCACGTGATACGTAATCCCGGCGAAAAAGGTGCTGGTGTCGCCGGGTGTAATCAGGGCCTGTTCAACCAGGACCTGTCGCAGGTCGCTGCCGGATTGACCATAGGCAAGCAGGGCAATGGTTCCGGCGGGCAGGGAATCGACGATGGCAAAGGCGGCGGTCGACGATGCGCGATGAATGCGCTGCGAAAGGTGCGTTCCGGGAACAAAAATATACGTACGCAGAGAATCGAAACTTGGGGGAATGCGCACGCAGGCCGCGCCCCAGGGCAGTAAAGAATCGGTCCCTAAAAAAAGCGAATCTGACCCCTTTAAGGCGAATTCGGATTTCAGCAGGCGCCGGCCCGACACGGGATTTTGGGCTTCCAGCGAATAGCTGTCGGCCGGAACATTTGTAAAGCAATAGGCGCCGGCCGAATCGGTCGTGTCCGTAAACGCAACCTGCGCTTGAGCGGAAAGCGGTGAATAGGCGTGTGGTGTAAAGTAAACAATGGTCCCCGCAGCGTTGGCTGCGGGATTTGCAATAATGCCTCGTACCTTGGCATTGCCGGTCTGGGAGGTGCCGCCCGCCATGGTCGGGCTGGTGGAGCACGACGGCAGCAAAACACCCAGGAGCAGGCATGCAACCACGCCGCCACCAAGCAGTTTGGTTCGCCGGGCGATAGAACGGTTCTTTTTAAAACGGAATAACGTCACAAAACCCCGCCAGCATTACAAAACATTTCGATCGATGCTTTTGCTCACCGGAAAAAGCTGAATGTTCATTTGGTACACGGCATTGGAACCCTGGTCGGCATTGACGATGCCGATAACGCGTTCTTTAAACGCATTGATTTCGGTCGTTAAAACATCGTAGCACGACGGCGATATGCCCATGGTAACGCCGGATACATGGCGCGCCTGCATTGGAACGTTGTCAAGCGCCTGGCCGGCAAGCGCCGTCATGCGGCGGTTAAAATTGCGCACACCCAGCGAAAGCACCTTTGATCCGGTGGAAATGGCCGCGTGGGTCTGGCGGTAGGAACCGTCGGGCCGGCGCGCGATCAGGCCCAGCTTAAGCAGCAGCGCCACCGCCTCCTTGGCTTCGCGCGGTTTTATGGCGGGCAAAACGGCCGCGGCCATGGCCTTGTAATCGTCCTTGAAGTCGCGCAGCCCTAAAAGTTCGCGCACGACGCTGGTGTGCCATTTGTCGTAATAATCGTAGGCGTCGCCGGCCAGGACGTATTCGTTTACAACATGCGCCATGGAACGCAGGATGGCGTAGTGTTCTTGTTTGTCAAGAGCGGTTTTGGCTTGGTTGAACATGACCAGGTGCCGGAAAAAGGCGGACTGTTTTTCGTTGAGTTTTAAGGCTATACGGAATTTTTCGATCATGGGAGCGGTGAGGTTGCGCTTGCCCTCGGCCACCAGCTTAAAAAATACCGGGGATTTTATGCCGGCCTTGTTGGAAAAATAGCGGTATGAAAAAAAGTGGGTTTTTTCCTTGTTTTCTTTATAATAATCCTTGAGGAATTCGCGGTAGTCGATATAGGAAAAAATTTCTTTCATACTATCATAGAATATTGCCATTCTTAACAAAAAAAGCAAGCAAATTATACTGTTTTTGTACCCGTGGTGGATACGAAAACAGGCTAAATTTGCCTGAATTGAGCAATTTGTTATTTTTGGTTGTGTTAAAATGAATACGTCATGCCACAGCCGGAGAACGGGCCGGCCTTAGCCGGCAAAGCGCTCGAACCGTTCCTTGGATGCTTTACAGATGGGACATTTTTCCGGGGGTTCGTTGCGGCCGCACAAATAGCCGCACACTTTGCAGCGCCAGACCGGGTAGGGAAATTTCATACCGGTCGCTCCCCCACTTTGCGCGGCCTGCTTGGGCTGGGCGACACGGCGGGCATTCGGTCTGCGTTCGGGGATCGATTTTGCTTTCTGCTTACCCTGGAGAATGGCGTCGTTTACATACAGCGCGCAAAAACAGGCGCCATGTTCGGCCAGATCGGGATCGCGGTAATCGCAGGGACAGATAATATCCAGGTCGCGCTGCTTATCGCCCGAGGCGAGCCGGCAGGGACAGCTCCAATAGCCGTACCGTTTTTCATTCACCAGCAGGCCGGCGGCCAGGTCCCGGGTAAACTCGACATCCGGGTTCAAATGGTACCCGGACGCCTCGGCTTCGTCCCTTAATCTTTTGTCAAGATCTTTAATTTCCTGGACGGACGGCGCGGCGATTTTATCGGGAGGCGATTTACGCATGCGATGTTCTTTCGGTTAGGGGCGACTGAGTTCGCGGTAAATACGGTCTTCCTGGAAACCCGTGATTATTCTGGAATTATTTATCACGATCACCGGAAACCCCCCGCGGGGATTTATGCGGTCGAGTTTTT
>JAQUMP010000196.1 GCA_028718065.1 Chitinivibrionales bacterium
TGTAGATAACGCCATGAAATTAAGACGGGCGGTCGGGTGTTTTCTCAAGCACCGTAGGGACTGTTTTGAGGGATCCCAGGTGCGGAGAAAATACCCGACTGACCGTCGGCTTTACTGGATTAAACCCGTGTGCGCACAACCTGAACCACCTTACCCAAAACCTCGAACGATTGTGTTTGGGCCGCCTCCACGTTTATGGGCTGCATGGCGTCGTTGGCGGGAACGAGCTGGTATCCGCGCGTTGTTTTTTTAACGAACTTGAGCGTGGCCTCGTTGTTCCACAACACCGCCGCGATATCGCTGTTGCTCACCGTTACCTGCTTTTTGATTATCACAATGTCGCCGTTTTTAATATGTTCATTTATCATACTGTCGCCCTTGACCGTTAGGGCAAAATATTCTTTGTCGGCATTGTTGATGCCCCAGGTGGAAAGATCGAGCGTTGCCTGAATATTTTCCACGGCCTCAATGGGCCGGCCCGCGGCAATCGCGCCCACGAGCGGCACGCCGGCAAGCGCACGTTGCGACATGAGGCTGCGGCTCCGGCCGTGCTTGTCTTTTAAGACGGCCAGAAAACCTTTTTTAAGCAGCGCCGTGATATGGCGCCTCGCCGCATGGGGCGAAGCAAAGCCAAAGTGCGCCATGATCTCGCGGTAGCTCGGCGCAAGAGAATAGTCGCTCCAGTAGCGCTCGATAAAGCGCAGGACTTTTTCTTGCTTGTGGGTGAGATTTTTCATGAGATTAAAATAGTATACAGTTGTACACTATTAAATATACACCTTTAGAAAAAAGTTGTCAAGGGAAAGATAAACATAAAAAAGATGATTATGGAAGGGGCTCATCGCCCCTTATACCCCGTAAGGAAAATGCTTATTGTAGTCAAAAGAAAGACGCCGGCCATACTTGAAAAATAGCACTTATCACACATCGAACGCCGCAATGTTTTAGCTATAACAAGTATATTCCTGCGGGATCTAAAGCTTGGCAACTGCCAGTGGCAGTTTGTTGCCAGAGCCCTTTCCAAAAAATTATTTAATTTTTATCAGAAGAACGCGGAAAATTACGCAAATTCTTTGAGGTAATTCAAGGCATCTTTGACCGAAGGCTGGACCGCGCTGCCGATCATGCGGGTGAGTCCGATAATTTCAAAAAGATTGGCGACTTCACTATCGGGCTTGCCCGGCAATACCACCGCCATGGCCCCATTGCCCTGATCGTGACAAAAACGCCACCACGAAGCCACAACACCCAAACCATCGCTGGAAATGTAATCGCAATCGCCAAGATTAAAAACAAATGCTTTAATAGATTGCTTGAGCAGATTTTGCAGAACGCCGGTCAGCTCTTTTGCCTGCTTGCCCAGGAAAATCGGTTCGCACAAACTCAGAATAGCAACATTATTTTCGACGGTCACGTGGACCTGCAACGTGGAAAATGCATCGTTATTATTGGACATATTTATCTTCGCCTGCAATAAGAATATTCAAAAACGATCCTGCATCGGGCGCTTCGAGCAGGTTTTTGCGGATATCTTCGTACGACATTATCCGCGAAAGAATCGATAAAATTTTAGTATGTTCGGTGGTGGTATTGGCAGGTGAAATCATTAAAAAGACCAAGCGCACCGGCTGTTCATCGATGGCATTGAATTCGGTGTCGCCCGCGGTGCGGGCGGCAATAAGATAAACACGGTCGATGGAATCGAGCCGCGCGTGCGGAATAGCTATGCCAAAACCGATACCCGTGGACATTTCGCCCTCGCGCGCCAAAATCCTCGCGACAATGGTGTCGGAGTCTTTGAGATCATAAACCGACCCCAGATAGCGCCCCATTTGCGTGAGAAGATCGGTTTTATCCGCCGCTTTTATATCGATTAATACGCTGTTTTTAGCCAGGATGTTTTGAAGTTTCAAATAGAATCCTTAGGTTGGTTTATACCAGGTCGGGCTTTTGCTGTTTTTGGCTTTTGCGCTGCATCGAGTAAAGGATGCGGCCGCCGACACAAATGCAAAAACCAACAATGGTTGTTGCAAACGAAACCTGCCGGACAAAAGAAGAATGGTCCCTGTGCCCGGAAACATAAACAATTAAAGAAACGGCCGAAATGGCAAACCCCACCATCATAATCAAAAATCCGTGGGTTTTAAGATAGTGCCAGATTTTAGCCATAAGCGCCTTATCTAAAAATAATATATAAACCGACAAGGAATATAATAGACGGAAAGAATGGGGCAATCTAAATGATGTTTTTTGTGCGTTTGCGTGTTTGCGTAGAGGCGTAGCGCGCTACGCCTCTACAAACGCATAAACGCACTAACTATTTTATATGCCATGAAAAAAACAATAGCAAACACCTACACGCGCTTTATGTCGCAGTCCCGGGATTTTTATTTGTTTCTCGGCGCGATTGTGGTGACCGGATTCGCCGGCAATATTATTGATTCCGTATTCAACAATTTTCTGAGCGAAACATTTGCCCTGAGCAATGTCCGCCGGACCGTACTGGAAGCGCCGCGCGAACTGCCGGGCATTCTGGTGGTGCTTGTTTCCGGTTTTCTTTTTTTCTGGGGCAGCCGCCAGCTTGCGGTGCTTTCGCATATCCTGGCCGCCGCCGGGCTGGTTTTAATCGGATTTTTTTCCCGCCATTTTCCGGTGATGCTGGTTTGGCTTTTTATTTACAGTTTGGGCCAGCACCTGTTCATGCCGCTCTCGTCCACCATCGGCATGGAGCTGGCAACCCAAAACCGCGACGGCCGCCGCCTTGGACAATTTTCGGCCGCGGGCAATATTGCCGCCATTGCCGGCAGCGCCCTGGTGTTTGCCGGATTTTCCTGGTTTCATTTTTCCTTTAAACTCTGCTTTGTGATTGCCGCGCTCTGTTTTGTGGGCGCGGCCACCCTCATGACCTTCATGACGCCTACCAAGCCGGCACCCCTGGCCAACCGTTTTAAGATGCGACGGGCCTATTCCAATTATTACCTGCTGTCGGTGCTTTATGGCATGCGTAAACAGATTTTTATTACCTTTGCACCCTGGGTGCTGGTGACCGTTTTCCACCAGAGGACCCAGGTCATCGCGACGCTCTTGACCGTTGGCGGGCTTATTGGGATATTTTTTAAACCCCTGCTCGGCAATGCCATCGACCGCTTCGGCGAAAGGCTGGTCCTTTGCGGCGAGGCCGTGGCGCTGGTGTTTGTCTGTCTGGGATATGGTTTTTCACAAAGAATTGTTCCGGGCGCCGGCGGCCTATTAATAGCCTTCGCCTGTTATATCGCCGACGGGTTGCTCATGTCCTGCGGCATGGCCCGCGCCACCTATCTAAAAAAGATCGCGCTTGACCCGCACGACATCGCCCCTACCCTCGCCATGGGTATTTCCATGGACCATGTATTTTCGATCTCGATTGCGCTTTTGAGCGGCCTTATCTGGGCGGCGCTGGGGTATCAGTATGTGTTTTTAATGGGGGCGTGTATTGCGGTTGTAAACTTTTTCGTGGCTTTGCAGGTAAGAACTCAAAATCCAAGGAAGATATCGTCGCTCGCGAGATGATCGTACTGATAGGCCTTGATAACGGAGATCTCCGGCGTTCGGGCGAGGTCGAGGCCGTAAACCTGGGCGGCCGTCAGGAGTTTTCCGTTGGCCTCCTGGAGCACGCATACCACCGGCTTATTGAATTTGGTCTCATTGACGGCCACGACCCGCGCCAGGCGATGGTCGCTCAGCTCCACCACGCAACCCACCGGAAACAGCGACGTTGCCGCTAAAAACGACTTAATAAGCTCGCCCGAGAGCAGGCCTTCGCGGGACATGGTAATAATAAGCTCCATGGCCTTGAAGGGTTCGTGCGGATCGCGATAGTTGCGCGGCGCGGTGAGGGCCTCGAAAACATCGGCGATCTGGACGATTTTGGCAAAACGATGGATCTGCCGGCCGTTGCGCCCCTGCGGATAGCCTTTGCCGTTTTCGCGTTCGTGCGTCTGGTAGGCAATGTAATAGGCGATGTCCGGCAGATGCGCGATATGTTCCAGATAGGGCAGCGCCACGAGCGGGTGCTTGTATATTTCGTACCACTCTTTTTTGTCAAGTTTCCCGTTTTTTTGGCGGATCACGGGCGGCACCAGGAGCATGCCCATGTCATGCAGCAGGGCGCCCATGCCGGTGACCACCACCTGGTCTTTGCTGTAGCCCGCCTGGGTGGCGATGGCCAGCGAGAACAGGCACACGTTCAGGCTATGGGTAAAAACGTAGTCGGTCCCCACGTTTTTGTGCCGGCTGGAGGCGATGGAAAGCAGCAGGTCCTTGTCGGTAAGCATAACCTTGACAAAGCGTTCGGCCATGGAGCGCACCACGGCGGCGTCTACGGAAGCGCCTTCGGTGATTTCGCCGTAAAGACGCTGGATGTCTATAACCGAGTCGTTGTATAATTTCAGGCAATTGGCTTTATGGGCCTCATTGCGCATAGCCGCCGAGATCTGGGAGCGTTTTTCCTTAAGGGCGGCGCCCACGGGACGGTCGGCGACATTTCCTTTTTTTATATTGTCGTCAAGTTCCGCGGCGCGCTTGAGCCGCAGCAGGCGCAACAGGCCTTCGTAACCGGGCCTGATACTCTTAAGCTCCGTCGGCGTCCATATTCCAACCGGCGATTTTTGACCGAAAGATTCGAGAGGATTTAATTTTTTGCGTTCTGCCAGAGAGCCGTCTTCGTCCGGAAAAAGCTCTTTAATTTCCCAATCGCGCAATAAATCAAGAATGGTTTCGGTGATGGTGGAACCTTTGGGGAAAATTATTTCCCCGTCGGTCGACAGGTAATCGACCTGGGCCACGGAGCCCATTTCCAACTCGGCCAGAGGAATTGATTTCATGGTATAAACGTGCTCGTCGCCGACGGAAATTAGAAAACCTCGGGACAGCTCGGCAACATTTCTATTATACCAATTTTACGAGGGTATGCCCACTATTTTCAGCAGCAACGGAAATTTGGCGAATACTCTACAATTCCTTAAAATCGCCATCGCTGATATTTTTTCCGTTGGCGTCAAAACGCCCGGGTTTTGCATCACGCGATGGCTTTTTGGGAGAAGTGCGTTTGGGAGAATGTCCAAAGAAGAGCGACCAGACCATGAGGAGAACCAGCGCGGTCAATCCCGCGCGCAACAAAATCGCTACCAGTGCTATCATGATTTAAATCTATAAAAAACACGCGATCAATGCAAGGGGATTGGCCAATTAACTATTTTTTATAAAAAGAAAAATATTGCGTCTTTTTATCCGTAATAAGCAGTTGCTTAACGATATAATTTAAAAGGAGAATGGCGATGAATGCGGACATTTCGGCGCTCAACGAAAAAATCAAGGAAGAGAGCAGTTTTGTTTCCCTGCTAAAATCCGAAGTGGGCAAGGTGATTGTCGGCCAGGGCCGGATGATCGACCGGCTGCTGATCGGGCTCTTAACAAAAGGACATATCCTGCTGGAAGGCGTGCCGGGGCTGGCCAAAACCCTGGCGATTTCCACGCTCGCCCACATCGTGCAGGCCAGGTTTCAGCGCATTCAGTTTACGCCCGACCTGCTGCCGGCCGACCTTATTGGCACCCTGATTTTTAACCAGAAGACCGGCGAATTCGTCCCCAAAAAAGGGCCGATTTTTACCAACCTTATTCTGGCGGACGAAATCAACCGCGCGCCGGCAAAGGTCCAAAGCGCCCTGCTCGAAGCCATGCAGGAACGCCAGGTGACCATCAGCGATACTACCTATCCGCTGGCCGAACCGTTCTTAGTTATGGCCACGCAGAACCCCATTGAGCAGGAGGGCACCTATCCGCTGCCCGAGGCGCAGGTGGACCGCTTTATGCTCAAGCTTAAAATCGTTTATCCTTCGCGGGAAGAGGAGCGCCAGATTTTAAGCCGCATGGGCGGCGGGGTCGTGCCGGAAGTAAACCCCGTAATCTCCATTGAAAAGCTGCTGGCGGCGCGCGACGTCGTTAATCAGATTTACATGGACCCGAAGGTCGAAGAGTATATCATCAACCTGGTGTTTGCATCGCGTGAACCCGATAAAAGCGGCATTGCCGATATGAAACATTTAATCGAATACGGCGCTTCCCCGCGGGCGACGCTTTTTTTGAGCCGGGCGGCGCGGGCGCATGCTTTTATCCGCGGTCGTGGCTATGTTACGCCCGAAGATATAAAATCAATCGGGGTTGATGTCTTGCGTCATAGAATCATATTGACTTATGAGGCGGAGGCGGAGTCGATTACCAGTGAGGATATTATTCAGAAAATTTTTGATAGTGTTGAAGTTCCATAAAAAATTAATATTTTATAATAATCTGGAAGGGGCTGGCCGCCCCTTAAACCCGCCAGGGAAAATGCTTATTATAGCTAAAAGATTAAGAGTACTTGCTAATTTACAGAAGAGATAGTGGGAATTTTATTATGTTTTTTCTGAGAAGCTACAATAAGCATTTTCCTTACGGGGTTTTAGGGGTGGAACCCCTACCAATTCTGTTATTGATATTAGCTTTCACAGGACCAGTCATAGCAGAGAAAGTCATGATTTATGACGAAACCCAGGGGATCATTTTCGTTGACAAAGACAAAAACGGTCAGGCGAT
>JAQUMP010000197.1 GCA_028718065.1 Chitinivibrionales bacterium
TGGGATATCGGCGCCTTTTAAAATAATCAAACAACTAACGATTCAAAAAAAAAAACTAAATAGCGCATCCATCGGCAGGTATTATAAAGATTCCCTCACGATAGAAACAGGCATTCCACCCTTTGGTTGGTCAATAATCAACGGCTATCTTCCCGCCAGCCTCTATCTTGATTCTTTAACGGGTATAATTTCCGGGGTCGCCCACACCAAAGGATTGTTCCCATTTACGGTAACGCTGATCGACGCGGAATTGCACACGGCCCCGGATACGTTTTCGATCCTGGTTGATTCAATAATCGTCGGCCAAAACCTTAGTGTGCCTTTTTCGGATACCAATGCGGTTAATCCGAATGCGGCCATAGCGGACACCTTCATCCTGCAAAACGACACGTTGCCCCTGACCTATTCTCTTTTTGCAAACCGGGCCGACGGCGCGCCGGTAAAAATTGATTCATTAATGGATTCCGTTCGGCTGCCGGGCGGTAAAAAAGCGCTTATTGCCCTTGTTCCGGGCGCTTTTGTAAACGACAGCGTTGGTAGCCGGGTGTTTTTTGTTGTAAGCAACGGCTCGATAATCGACACCGTCCCTGTTTCCCACAGGGTAAAAAGGGACACTAACAATTGCGACAATATCGGCGTGGGCGACCTTGAATGGACGCCGCTCAGCGTAACGGCCGAGCTTGATAAAAATGACATTCAATCGGTCCTGGGCTGCTTTAATACTCAAGCGGGAACATGGAAATACGATAAATCCCGGTTCAGGATTATCTACTGGTATCCCTATTTCGGCAATGATACCAGTTCAAATAAATGGGTTGAGGGCACGCCGGATTTTGCCTCGCTTTTTAAATTTGAACCGGGAAAGCTTTTCTGGATAAAATCCAACGAGGCCAGGACAATTGATTTCGGCAAGGCCATTACACCGTCGCTTTCCAGCACATTCACGATACCGCTAAACGCCAATCAATGGACGGATTTTGCGGTCCCCTTTAACTTCCCAATTTTATTGCAGGACATTATTAATGCAACTAAAAGCATGACTTTGCTGGATAAATCTTTTATCGATGCCCTGGAAATTTATCAATGGCAAAAATCCGGCAAAACGTGGATTGCCGTTCTTATCCGGGGGCCGGGAATTGCAACGGCGGATACCGTTTGGGGCGGTGCAGGAAAGGCTTATACCGTTTATAATCCGAAGTCCGCAAACATCTTGCAAATCCCCCCGGTATGCGCTGCAATGTCGTCCACCGGTTTGGCAAAAAAGAGAGACAAAACTCAAAATGGCTCCTGGAGTGCGCGTTTTGATTTTCGCATGGAAAACGGGAATGGGCTCAATCCGATTTTTCTGGGTTATTCACCCAATGCCGGTTTGTCGAATTATTTGCCAAGACCGCCGTCATTTACCGATGTAACCGTGAGCGTCTTTAATCGGTCGTTAAACAAATCTTTTGGGCATGCGTTCGTGCGTGAGCTTTCCGGCGGGGGCATGGCGCAGGAATTTATGTTCGAGAACAAAACAGGTAAAGCCGAAAGAATATCGGGGTTGGCGGATAAAAATAGAAATTTACCGGATGGTTATGAAATACGGTTTTTTAAACCACAAGGCGGCGCCTTGGTGAGTGAGAAGGACTCATTTTCCGTTTTAGTCCCTGCCAACGGCAAGCAATTTGTGTTTGCGGCATTGGGGAAAAAAGAGTATCTCGCAAATTTTAATAAAGCCTTTGGTCAATATAAGACACAATTAATGGCCATATATTCCAATCCAATTAATCCAAAATTGGTCGTTGCCTATTCTCTTTCCTATATCATTGAGGATATCAAGGAAATAAATTTTACAATTTATGACCTGAGCGGCCGGATTGCCTGCTTAAAGAAAGTAACAGCCGGTTTTAATCCTGGAAAAAATTTAATATTTTTTGATAAAAAGAACAGCCTCGGGCAAAAATTGTCAAGCGGGATCTATTTGGTCCGAATGAGCGTGGTGCATAATAATGCCGCGGGCAATGAAGTTTTTAATAAACCGATTCCTTTAATTGAGTGATTTAGGGGAGTGCGTTTTATTTTTGCCTTCATCCATGCCTTCTCCCGTTAACGGGAGAAGGTGTCGAGCGGAAGCGAGACGGATGAGGATAGGAAACATACAAGCGTCGCCATGCATTCTTCGAATTACTTTTAGGATTTTCTCCATGCATAAGCTGATTTTAGCTGCTGTTCTTTCCTTGGCATTCGGCATTAATGCCCAGTCGAGCAAAACCATTGCCTTCCTCGATTTGGAAAATAAAAGCAACATAAAAGACGTGACCATGCAGCGAGTTTGGAACAGGATTGCAAAAGGATTTTCCGCGAACACTGAGTTTATCGTGTACGAACGCTGGATGATAGACACCATGCTGGCCGCCCAAAGCAATACAAAAATCCTGGAGTGCAAAGACGAGCAGTGCCTTTTTGCCATCGGGCACCTGCTCAGCGTTGATTTTGTGCTCAGCGGCGCCGTTTCTAAGCAAAAAAGCCACTATATGATTTCCCTTAAGCTCGTTGACATTAAAAACAACATCGTCGCCGGTTCATCGGAAACCATGCTAAATGATTTTTTTGAGGCCACTCTTTTGCAAACCGTTCCCGGCATGATAAAAAGCTTCGTCGCCGCGATTAATGATCAGGAAAATAAAAAAACATATTTAAAAACGCTGCTCAGCAAAGAACCGGCAAGCCAACCCGCGGCACCGGACAAAAGCAAAGAACCCGAACAAAAAAAAGAAACTAAATCTTTTGTATCTAAACCCCTCTTTTGGGTTTCTGCCTCGGCGGTTCTGGCGGGCGGTGCGGCGGTAGGAGTTTACTTGTTGCTATTCAAGGGCAGTCAAGCGCCCAATACGGGTATTTCGCTTGGTGATGCTCCAAATCATGCCAGAACTAGCCCATGATTTGTACCAGTTGTACCGCATTGATAAGTTAGCGTAACTTATTTTATTGACCTGCTTTTAACGCGATTTTTGACTTTATGTCTTATCGCCTTTTAATAAATGCAAACTGCTCAACGAAGGAACATCTCCTTGAAGGTATGCCATCTTATTTCAGGAGACCTCTGGGCTGGGGCCGAAGCGCAGGTTTATTATCTTGTAAAAGGGGTATCCGAAGTAAAATCCTTTCGGGTTACTGTGATTATTTTTAATGATGGAACTTTGGCGCAAAAGCTTCGTTCCTGCAATATAGAAACAATAATCATCAACGAACAGAAAAAAAAGAACCTTGGTTTTATTTTTAAAATATTGAGGGTTTTAATAAATAAAAAACCTGAAATCCTGCATGTTCATGGTTACAAAGAAGCTTTTTTCGGCGGTATTGCAGCAAAGCTTTGCGGAATCAAAACAATAGTCAGAACCCACCATGGAAAAGGTGTGCTTGAAAGTAGCCTAAAGCATCGCCTTTTTGAATTTATAAATGCTCATTTTTTAATCGGGCATTCAATTTCTGTTTCCGAAGATTTAAAAAGATATCTTATTCAGAAAAAAATAGTATCCGTTAACACGGTTCGGGTTATTCATAATGGTATTGACGAGACGGCAATAATCCCTAAAAAAAGCAATAATGCAATAAGAGAAGAATTAGGAATATCTCTAAAATCAATAGTCGTCGGGACTTTAGGAAGAATGGTCGGCGTTAAGGGCCACATCTATTTTTTAGAGGGTGCAAAGGAAATTTGTCGTCAAAAGAATAACGTTATTTTTGTGATAGCAGGCGATGGTCCTTTTAAATCGGAAGCTCTTAACTTTGTAAAGAAAGAAAACCTCGATGATAAAATAAAAATACTTGGATTCAGGGACGATCCCATTGATGTACTGAATATGTTCGATGTTTTTACGCTTACCTCCCTGCATGAAGGTGTACCAATGGTTCTTTTGGAAGCAATGTGCCTTGCCAAGCCGATTATAAGTTCATCGGTTGGCGGAATACCCGAAATTCTGACCAATGAGGTGAATTCATTGCTTATTGAACCGGGAGATTCTCAAGCATTTTCTCAAGCAGTACAAAAGCTTGTTCATGATCGAGAGTTCAGAGAGAAACTTGGCCAACAGGCCCGCTTTAACTTGTTAAAAAAACATTCTATAAATATTCTTGTTGCCGATGTTGAAAATCTTTATCGGGAATTAATCTGATATGAATATTTTATACATTTGGGATTCCGATTATCCGTGGGACATTCGCGTGGATAAAATCTGCGGAGCACTTTATGGCGCCGGCCATACCGTGCATATAGCCGCCAGAAATCTTAAAAGACTACCCGTCTTGGAAAAAATTAGTGGGATCACCGTAAACCGCATGAAAACATGGAATAGCTCGAAAATCAATTACGCCCTTTCGTTCCCATTTTTCTTAAATCCTATCTGGATACGATTTGTAAATTTTCTTGTTAAGAAAAACAGTATCGATATCATCATCGTAAGAGATTTGCCACTTGCCATAACCGGGCTTTTATCCGGGAAAAAATCAGGAATCCCCGTCATTTTTGACATGGCGGAAAATTATGTCGAACTGGTAAGGAGCATTTGGAACAGCCGAAAATTTAGGGGTCTTAATTTATTTGTACGAAACCCATTTCTTGCAAAGTTGGTTGCCGATTATGCCATAAAAAGATTCGATCACGTCCTTGTCGTTATAGATGAAGCCGCTGTTGTGACCCACAAAGCCGGTATAGACCCTTCTTATGTAAGCATTGTTAATAATACCCCGGTTTTGGAAGTGTTTAATGAGCAGGAAAAAGAAATTAATGACGAAAAATTAATAAAGATCAGAAACCGGTTTTCCGCTATTTATGTTGGTGGTGTAACGCTTGGTCGTGGACTTCAAGTTCTATTGGAGGCGATGCCTTCAATTATCGAAAAAATCCCCGATTTTCTTTTTGTCGTTGTCGGTAAAGGGTATGCAACTGAATCGCTTCGGGAAACTGTAAAATCAAAGGCGCTGGAACAAAATGTTGAATGGTGTGGTTGGGTTGACCACAAAAAGATTTATTCCTATATTTCGGCCTCTAAAATAGGCGTGATTCCGGGCTTTGCCACCGGGCATACCAACACGACCATTCCTAATAAAATTTTCGATTATATGGGTTGCGGCATTCCGGTGGTTGCTTCCGATACCGTGCCCGTAAAAAGGGTTGTAGCTGCTGAACGATGCGGTCTAACCTTTAAAAGTGGTGATTCGACTGACTTGGCGCGGGCTATTTTATCTATTCATGCTAATCCTGATGACTATGGTGCAAACGGAAAGCGCGCGGTCATGGAAAAATATAATTGGGACGTCGATAGCAAACGCTTGATAGCAGCTATTGACCGCTTCCAGTCGAGAACCAGGATAAGCAACACAACACAACCACATTAAAAATAATGAATAAGTTTCAGGATATTTATTACCATCTCCCGGTTTTTCTGCAGAACACGTTTCTTTCGCTCTACGGGTATCAGGTTAATAAAAACCGTTACGCCGGAAATTATTCACGCTTTAAGAAAGAAGCCGATGCCCGCCTTTCCTGGAGGCGGGAAGCGTTGGAAGAATACCAGTTCCAAAAACTTAAAAGTACCCTTAAAGATGCAATTGATAATGTTGCCTATTATAAAAAAAGCTATAAAGATTGCGGAATTTCTATCAATGATATAAAAACAATTTCCGATTTCCGTAATTTGCCCCTTCTTGAAAAAGAGCCCCTTCGCAAAGCGCCATCCGAATTTATAAGCAAAAAATATGACCCTAAAACCCTTCAAGTAATTCATACCACCGGATCAACCGGCACGCCGCTTAATATTTTTTGCACGCCGGAAGTCCGGCAGAATAATTACGCCTTTTACGACCGGTTTCTGGAAATTGCCGGGCTATTTACGCATGGGAAAAGGGCAACGCTGGGCGGTCGCATAATCGTTGCGGCGGACCAGAACCATCCGCCTTTTTGGCGAAACAGCTCCTTGCAAAAAAATATGCTGTTTTCCTCGTATCACCTTACGGAGAAGAACATTCCCTTTTATATTGAAGCATTAAGAAAATATAAACCGGACTTAATAGATTCATATCCGTCCAGTCTGTTTGTAATTGCGGACTTTGCAAAACGGAACGGGATGGATTTAAAAAATATTACCAAAGGCATTACAACCTCCGCCGAAACGCTTTTTCCCGAACAGCGCGAAATTATTTCCGAAATGTTCGGCGTTCCGGTTTTCGACCAGTATGGCGCGGCGGAGATGTGCGTTTTTGCAGGGCAATGCCAACAAGGCAACTATCATATTCATTCCGATTATGGTATTGTTGAATTTTTAAAAAGTGACGGCGCCTACGGCTTACCGGGGGAAGAATGCGAATTGGTTTGCACATCATTCATTAATCCGGTCATGCCGCTGATCCGCTATCGCATCGGCGATATCGGCGTGTTAAGCGCGCAGGAGTGTTCCTGCGGTTTGCCGTTTCCGGTTTTGGAAAAAATAGTCGGCAGAATCGACGATTCGATTGTTACGCCGGACGGCAGAATAATTGGGCGGTTAAGCCCGGTGCTTAAGGGCTTTCCCATAAAAGAAGCCCAATATGTGCAGAATACCAGGGATTCTATTGAGGTGCGAATTGTCAAG
>JAQUMP010000198.1 GCA_028718065.1 Chitinivibrionales bacterium
GACACAAGAGAAGCAGGTTCGTCATAGCGCGTTTGCCTCGTGCAGGACCTTGAGTAAATATTCATAATCGCTTTGACGATGATAGACCGACGGTGCAATCCGCACCGTACCGCGCGGAAATGTTTTAAGCGTGGTATGTGCCAGCGGCGCGCAATGCAGGCCGCAGCGTGTTTCGATTTGGCGTTCCCGCGCCAGCCAATTGGCGATAAAAGCGCAATCGAGCCGGGCATGGCCTAAGGAAAATAAAAAACCCTGGCGCGCGGGATCGGCGGCGCGGCACAGGCGCAGGTTCGCAAATCCGGCGCAGGCATTTACAAAATCCATAAATTGCCCGCGTGCGCCGGGCGCAGAAGGCCGATGGGTAAGCGCCGCAGCGAGGCCGAAGATCCCGGCGATATTGGGCGTTCCGGCCTCAAATTTGTCCGGGGCGAAGGCGGGCATTTCGTAGGATTCGGAATTGCTGCCGGTCCCACCCCACAGCAGGGGGCGCACGACGCCGGGGTCGCGCAGGTAAAGCGCGCCCACGCCCGTGGGACCCAAAAGCCCCTTGTGGCCCGTCATGGCGACAAAATCCAGATTCATGGCGGTAACGTTTATGGCTTCGTGCCCCAGGGATTGCGCCGCATCGAGCATAAGCGGAATGTCGCCGAGCGCGGCCTTTATGGCCGCTACGGGTTGCAGCAGGCCGCTCACGTTACTCTGGTGATTTACAATCGCAAGTACCGTGTCGGGGCGAAGAACGCTTTTGATTCCGTCAACATCTACTGAGCCGTCGGGCCCATGCGGCATGATCGTTATGCTCACGCCCTGGTGCGTTTGCAAATGCGTTAGCGGCCGCATGACCGCGTTGTGCTCCAGGGGCGAAACCAGCACGTTTTTACCCGCCAGCGCCAAGCCGAACAAAACGGTGTTTACGGCCGCGGTGGCATTGGAGGTAAAAACCACGCGACCGCTGTCGGCGCAGCCGATGAGTGTTGCAAGCTGTAAACGCGCTTCTTCCACGGCGCGGGACACCGTCAGCGCGCGGGGGTAGGCGCCGCGGCCGTAAGGCCCGCCCACCTCGTTTAAGTAGCGGCGGCACGCCTGCGCCACCTGCGGCGGCTTGGGGAAGGAGGTGGCCGCATTGTCGAAATAGCCGTTAAAATTTTCGGGAGGACTTGGTGGCATGCCTTAAAATAAATAGTTCCGGTTTAACCTTTTCATTCTATTTCCGGGAGTCCGCAAATCCGCTTTTTCAAGATTGCAGTTAAGCCAGAAGCGCATCGCTGGGGACATGAAAATTCTTATGCAGGTTGCGAATCATGCGCAGGCTTAAGGGGCGTTTGCGCGCAAGCACCTCGGAGGCCCTGTTCTTGCCTCCAAAATATTTTGCGACATCAGCCTGTCTGAGGCCGGTCTGATCCATACGGAATTTTATCGCCTCAATTGGATTCGGCGGAAGAATCGGGCAATGTTTTTCCTCGTAAGCTTCGGCAAGAGTGCTGAGGATTTCCAGTTCGTCATATTCCGGAGTGCCATGTTTGGCGTCTATGAGTTCATCGATGCGCGCCAGGGCCGCCGCTAAATCTTTCTTGGTATGAATCGGCTTTAGTTTCATGTTTATGCCTCACTTGCATTAATGGTGTCGTATTCTTTATGGGTGCCGAAAAAACGAATAAAAACCGCATTCATTCTAAATTCGACTTTTACGATTAGCCGAAACGTCCCGCCCTGGATATCAAAAACAACTCTTCCGTTACCGACCAAGCTCGCCTTGGGAAAATCAATGCGAAGGTCGTTGAAATTCTTCCAATGAGCCTGTTTGATCTCATCATGCCACGCCCTTAACGGCTGCTCCGCCGACCGGTACATCTTCTGGATCCAGTAGTGACGGAGCCGGGATTTAGCAATGATCCGCATGAGATAAATATACTATAAAGTTCCCAAAAAGGGAACTATAAAATGTTCCGGGCCAACAACGGTTACCTTGCGGCAGCTCCGCCTGTCTTTTATTCTATTTCGATATCATAATTGTCCAAAAGCCCGGCAATCCCCGCCAAGGAAAATTTGGCCTTTTTAATCCGGTTTTTCTCCGGGTCTATGGAAAAATTATAGGCGCTGCGCAAATCCGCCTTTTCGAGGACACTATTTTCAAAGGTTGCGCGCGTTAAATCGCAGGCATCAAACACCGCGCCGCTTAAATCGCATCCGCTAAAGTCGACTTCGATAAGTTTTGTGTTTTTAAAAAGCGTCTTTTTTAGTCTTGTCTTAAAAAACGAGGAATGGTCCAGATTGCAATCCTCAAAACGAACCGACAACCCGAACGCTTGGCAGTTTTCAAAATGCAGGCCCAGCATTTTGCATTTTTTAAAGGCGACCTCTTGCAGCGCGGTCCCGAAAAGCTTGACCATGCTCAGGTTGCAGTCTTCGAAGGCGCAATCCATGAAATGCCGGTCGGCAAAATCGGTATTTGAAAAATCGCAGTTTGTAAACGTGCAATTTTCGTATTCGCCTTCGGCCGGCGGATTTTGGGTAAAGTCGATCTTGCTAAAGGATTTTTCCTGCATGGATACTTGTTCAAACGCCGGTGGTTTCGCGAATTTTAGGGCGTTATTATTTTTGAGGCCGTCGAGAGTCGTTGGAGAATATCGTACATATTGGAAATGCGGCCGCAGGCGAGCTGCTCTTTTTTCTTAAAGTAATCCAGGCAGGTGCCGCAGGCCAGGACCTCGGCGCCCTGCGCGGCACAGGCGGCAATGCTTTCCAAAACGGGAGAGCCCTTGCAGACCAAGTGAATGCCGCGATGATAAAAAATCAAGACGGCCGGGCTCGGCTGCAGGGAAGGCAGTGTATTAATAAAGGCCTGGATCAAAATCCCGCCCAGATCGTCGGCGGCGCCCATGTAATCGCCCTTAATTACAACGGTCGCGCCCGTTAATGCAGGCGCCGGTGCGCAATAGGCTTCCAGCGGTGTGGCCGCCACCGGCGTCCCTTTATAGCTCCCGCGCGAAAGTTCCAGCGTTATTTCGCCTTTATCAACGCTGGCGGAAAAGGCAACGCCGTTATCGCGCAGAAAATGCTCAATGTTGCTGCGCGCGGTATCGTTGTCTAATAGGACTTTAATAGGCTCGTCCGGCGCGCTTTTGTCCAGCGCCTGTTTGGTCATTATCAGCGGTTGCGGACAGGGTTTGCCCCGGCAATCAATAGTACGCGCTTGCATCAGTTTTCCCCATTGCGCTCGTCCCGGCAGGCCTGGTAAATATTTTCGAACAGCATGTCCAATTTATTAAACGGCGTCGATGAAAAGGCGATACGCAGCAGCGGCCCGAAGGCGATCACGCCGGTATCGTAGTTGTCAAGCAGGCGCCGGCGCACGCGTTCGCCTTCCAAATTAATAAGTTTTACGCACATAAAATAACCGGAGTTAAACGGCAGTGCGCTGAAGCAGGATTCGTATTCCTTTTTTTCCTGGAGAATGGCTTTGATTTTTTGGTAGCGCTTTTCCAGTACCAGAAACTTTTCCTTTTTTTCCTGATCGTAACCCTCACCGGAATATGCGGCCAAAAGCAGCGACTGGCTTAAGTTGGAAACGTTGGAAATGCCGCCGCGAACCGCCCCGGCAAGCTTGGCTTCGAGCGCGGTATAGAGCGCGCCGTCCTGTTTGCCGCCCACGCCAAAGGTCATGAAGCCCACGCGAAAACCCCAGGCGTAATCCTCTTTGGTGGGGCCGTCGAGCTTTACGGCCAGGATACGCTCATGCGCGTTGGCGAGCAGCGAAAAGAGCGACTCGGTAAAAATGCCTTTTTCAAACACCAGGCCAAAGTAGGCGTCGTCGATTAATACGACAATATCATCGCCCTTGTCGGCCGCTTGCCGCAAACCAAGGCAGATCGCGGAGGCTTCCGCAGCACTAACGGTATAGCCGGTCGGGTTATTGGGAAAATTAAGCAGCACGATTTTTTTGCCGTTGTCCGGCCGGGCCAATAATTCCAAAAGGCCCGCGACATTAAAGCGGCTGTTGTCCAGGAAGGCCGGGAAGGTCTTAATGGCCGCGCCGTATCCGTTTGTAAATATAAGATCGTAATTTTCCCAGTAGAGGTCCGGCATGATAACGGCATCGCCCGGATTTACAAAAAGGTATCCGGCCAGCGAGAGCCCGTGCGTGAGCGCGCCGGTTACTACCGGCAGGCTTACGGCGGCGCCCTGGAGCGAGGGGTTCTTTACAAAGAGTAATTTGCGCCAGAGCGCGCGGATTTCGGGCCGGCCGAAGCTCGGCGCGTAGCCGAAGAATTTATTTTTGTCTAAGGAAATGCGGTCGGCAAGCCCGTGCAGGCACATGGTGGAGGCGTCGTCTTCCAGGGCGATGCCGATCGTGGCGTTAATGGCCTTGCCGCTTGCCTGGGCCGACTGCGCCAGAATTCCCTGGTGGGGAAAAAAGATGTTTCGGCCTTTTTCAGAAAGCATATTATACACGTGCGGATTAACGGCGCTGATGGCGTCGTTCAGGGCGCGGGCCTGCGGGTCGATAGTCACGAATTTGCTCCTCTTAATGGGATTCTGTTTATGGACTTTGAATTCCGGTTAAAAATACGAGGGGTCTTTAACATTGTCAATGGTGCTCGTGAATGATTACCGTCGCCTTTCTTAATCAAAACTATTTAGTGGAGCAGGAAGTCATCAAGGCGCTGCGCGCCCTTCCCGGCGTACGCCTCGTGGTCATAGACACGGCGGCCTATCTTAATGCGGAGCAGGCGCGGCTTACCGCGTCGGTGCTTGCGCAGCAGGGCTGCAACCTTCTTTTTACGATTAACGACAACGGCATGGATTTGGAAGGCGTCCTGGCCGATTTTTTGGAACGCAGTGCAATCGCGCATGTCAATTGGTGCGTGGACGACCCCTTTTTTTTGGAAACCATCCATAACGTGCCGCTCGTGCCGCGCCGCAACCGTCTGGACTTTGTCTCCGACCGCGGCACGGTGGCCCCGCTTCTGCAGCGCGGGATCAAGGCGTTTTTCCTGCCGCTGGCCAGCGACCCCGACCTTTTTGCTCCGATTGCGCCGCCGCCCCCGAAAACGTACGGCGCTTCGTTCGTGGGTAATTCCTACGTCGGCGGCCTGGAGGAATTGATTAAGGACCAGGTCGATTTTATAGAGGCAAATATTGCTTTTGTCAATGATTGCAACAAACGCTACTGCACCGACATCCGCTTTCCCCTGGAGGCCGCGGCCAACGAATACGTGGGAAAACTTGCCTTAAAGCCGCCGCTCTCGCGGCAGCGGGCCGCCTTTTTAATAAAACATTACGTGGGGTATTTGTACCGCAAGAAGATGGTCCTGGCGCTTACCAAGCGCTTTCCGGCGTTCATGGTGGTGGGCGACCAAGGCTGGGAAGGCGCCGTCGCACCGCGTCAATTGCTCCGGGACGTGCGGTACTATAGCGGTCTGAACGAAACCTACCAGAAAACGGCGGTGAACGTGGACATTAACCGCGTGGTGATCCGCGACGGCTTTACCCAGCGCGTCTTCGATTGCTTAGCCGCCGGCGGTTTTGTTATCACCAGCCCCAAGCCCATCGTAGCGGAGTTTTTTGAAACGGCCGGACCCGCGCAGGAGATCGCGGTATTTGACAATGAGGAATCACTGGTCGAGGGCATTGAATATTTTCTAAAACACGATACGGAAAGAACCGCCATTGCCACGCGCGGGCGCAAAAAAGTGCTCGCGGAGCATACGTACAATCACCGCCTGCAAACCCTCTTTAAAATCGTCCAAAAAGAACTGTAAATCCGTCGCTTATTGTCCGCGACAAAAAAAATTAAATAAATTATCTTGCCTCGCCGTTACGCCATTTTATTAATTTTATGCTTAAGAAACTGCTTTATCGGATTTATTGATTTTATTGATTTTAAAGGTTTTCGGTATGGTCAAAACGGCATGGCAACCGGCGCCCGAGGCACTCGGCAACGTTGACAAACTGATTAAATTTTACCAGCGGCAAGCCGACCGGGAACTGCAAACGCTCGTACGTGAACATTGTCCTTTGATTATGGAAAATAACAACAATGAGTACCAAAAAATGCTCGCCCTGACCACCAAGATGGCGCTGGTGGGCCATGCGTGCAGCGAAGTCGCGGGCTTCCGTTTTAACGCGCGGCGGCAAACCATAAGCATGTTATACGGCGGTTGCTGTTTTCTGGCCGATAGTTTTATCGACGATTACGGCGAGCGGCGCGCCGCGGAATATATCGAGCGCTTTGAGATAATGTTGACAAAAGGATGGTTTGACATCCGCAACGACCGCGAAAAGCTCTTTTATGTTTTATTGGCCCGGATTTTTGCGCTGGGCAACGTGCTGGAGCCGCTGGCGCGGCAGGCCGTATTCGCCGTGTTCCTGGCGCAAAAACGCGATGTCGCGTTGCGGCTGAACGCGCCCACCTTTAAAATGCTTCCGCACCGGCAACAGTTGCAGATGCTGCGCACCTGCTCCCGCGATCGCAGCGGCCACGCCATCACGGCCCTTACCGGTTTGCTGGTTCCCGTTCTTTCGCTCAGAACGCACCGCCACCTGTTCCAGGCCGGCGCCCTTATTTCCTGCACCGACGATCACGGCGATTGTTACGCCGATCGAAATA